>CAYIJQ010000008.1:0-12329 GCA_964363795.1 uncultured Candidatus Saccharibacteria bacterium | reverse complement strand
TACAACTTCATTGATGATATTGTCGAGGCGTACATCACTCTCGCGCAGTGCGTGGCATCAAAAAGACTTGCAGGAGAAGCTTTTAATTTCGGGGGAGGCTCACCTCATAGTGTTTTTGACGTGCTACACGAACTGGAACGCGTGGCACCCACCTTCCGTTATCGGATACTAAACACGGTACAAGGAGAAATACACAAGCAGTACCTCGATTCATCAAAAGCTCGGCGCGTACTCGGCTGGCGTGCTCGAACTTCGTTTAGTGACGGGATACGAAAGACGGGCGCATGGTATAGTCAGTATTTCACAGAAATCGTTTAGAGATTTGCTTCTCAATCATGAGTAAACCAGAACTTTCAGTCGTTGTTCCTGCGTACAACGAAGCTGCGCACATTGAAGGAGTGATTACAGAAATGGAGAACGTATTCGATGCGGCAGGTATCGAATATGAAATACTCATAGTAAATAATGGCTCGCGTGACGATACGGAAAAGGTTATCGGAAAATTGCAGGCGCGCAACCCACGCATAGCGCGGCTCTATCTTGAACAGAATCAGCAGTACGGCGGCGGGATACTAGCGGGGCTCGAGAAAGCGCGCGGCTCGACTATCGGATGGGCGCACGCTGATGGTCAAGCAGATCCGGAGGATATAGTCCGCATCTACCGCGACATGAAGGCGAAAGGATATGAGCTTGGGAAGGCCGTGCGCGTGGTGCGCCACGAATCTCCGTGGCGGAAGGTACAGGGACGCATTTGGTACTCTATATTTCAGTTTCTTTTTTGGTCTCCGTACCGTGATGTGAATGCGACGCCGAAGCTTCTCACGCGCCGCGCCGCGGATGTTCTAAAGCTTGATTCACACGACTGGTTTCTCGATCCGGAGCTGGTGATAAAAGCACTGCGTCACAAAATTCCGATATGTGAAGTGGAGACGGTGTGGAGAAGCAGAAAGAGCGGCTCGACACGCGCACACCTTCTGACAGGGCTTGAGTTCTTGAAGAATCTTCTTCTGTATCGAGTAGGGTTAAAGTAGTATGCCTTTTGCACGTACTCACACATTTCCACTCATTGCCCTCTTTGTTCTTACGCTACTAGTCGTTGCTCCTCTCATCGCGTTCCCGTTCTACGCGGGAGAGGAATATCAAGGAATCAATATCGCGCACTTCGGCAACGACGAACACTTTTACCTTTCACGTGCCAAGGAGGCTCTTGAAGGACATTCGCTAGGACAGCCATTCCTTGCCGAAGGAAAGGAGCAATTGGATGCATCACAAAACAACACGGAGCAGATCATGCTTTCTCCTCTCTATGCCGCTGGTCTCGGTTCTCGGATTGATCCCGTCATGCTCTACAACATTTTGAATTTTATAGGAGTATTTTTCATTCTCGTCCTTGCGTATGTTTTTTTGTATCTTCTTTCGAGTGACATTCTCATTGCAGTGACGGGTGCTCTCTTTGCGGTCGGTGGGTATATGTTAATAGAAAATGGCACGATTCTCTATAGTCTTATTTCTGGCCGGGAGCTTGTATACTCGAACTTCAATATTTTCGGGCGTTCGCTCTATCCTTTCGCAGGACTGGTCCCATTTTTAGGATTTTTAATCTACACATATCGAGCCGCAGAGTCTGCGTTCCAGAGGATCTCAAGGGCGACCCTCAGGCCGTACATGTACGTACTCGCCGCAGGCGCACTCTTCGGGCTTCAGTTTTACCTCTACCTGTATGCATGGACATTCTCACTCGCATTTTTGGGCGCGCTTGCGTTTTCTGCCATCATCTTCAGGAAACGGAACGCATTCTTAGTGGTTTTAGGTGTTGGAACTATCGGCATTCTTATAGGCGCGTACAAACTGTTTAGTTATTACATTCTATTTACTTCGTCGTGGATGCCGCAATTATCGTTCTTCTTTCTCAGTATCCATTCTCGAAGTTTGATAATGAGTAAAACCGGCGTAGCGGTAGCATTACTGTTCGCGTTATATTTTTATTTTCGACGCAAGGATCCAAGTATCTATTTTATTTTCGCAGTTATTCTTGCCGGATGGATTGCGCTCGAGCAACAATTGATTACTGGCATCACGGTCCAGTATGCGCACTATTACTGGTACTTCATCGTACCTCTGACAATTCTCATTGGCGTGTATATGTCTGCTAACTTGATTCCTGAACGGTTGCGGTCGTGGCGTATGGCATTGTGTGCGCTTCTCATCGGAGTAGCGTTCCTGAACACTGCCGCGGGACAATACAAGTCCTTTTGGACGACTATTCCAGGGAAAATGCGTGAACAGCAATTCGCGCCAATAATAAAAACATTGCAACAATCGCCAAAGGGTGTAGTTCTTGGAGACCCGGGAGGGGAGTCCTATCCATTCATGGTCACCATATACACCGACGACGATGCATATTGGATGCCGGGCGCCACGACTTCAATTTTCCCAATGAGCCACTATAAAAAGGCGTTGTTCACGTATCTGTATCTCAACAAAGATTCTCGGCGGGACCCGGTTACGTATCTTTCCCAAGCGCTCGCTTCAAGTACCCGCACCATATACACGAATATGTATGAAGAGATTGAAGGTTATGGGTCTGGGATCTCACCCTTCGAGTATAGAGAGCAGTTTCCTCACACCAGCTTTAACATTGCAGCCGTACGGCCGGGGTTTTTACAGACGATCGGTGCGGAATACAAAGATTTTGCACAATCTTCGGCGTTGGTACGCGAGCGCCTTGTGCAGGACGGGGTTCGCTATGTGCTCTGGGATAAGAGGCAGTATCCCGAATGGGACCTTTCGGTGCTTGCGCCACTTTCACTTATTGCGACGAGTACCGATCTTGAGCTCTATCTTGTGGTGAGCTCGTCGAACCATTCTCTTTCCACCAAGTAACCGTTTTGGCTAGGCCTTCTTGCAGTGAGTACTCTGGCTGCCAGCCCACTTCGTTTTTGAGTCGATCGATATCTGCAACGATTTGGGCAGGTTCATTCTCTGCAGTTGGGCGCGCACCGAGGTGGACCAGTTCGCGTCCATCGAGCATATCCGCGATAGATAAAATAATATCTTTGACCGCGATCGCCTCGCCGCTTCCGATATTCACCGCACCTTCCACAGGGCTTTGGAGAAGCGCGCAGAATGCTGCGGCGACATCATCGACGAGAAGAAAATCACGGACTTGTTCGCCAGAGCTGCAAAGAGCAGGTTCTTTTTTGAGGAGCGCGTTTACAACTGAAGGCACAAGTCTTTGCGGGGCTTCGTTCTCCCCGAACAAGAAGAAAATACGGCCCCATGCGAAGCTGAGGCCATTCTTTTTTGAATATTCCTCAGCCCAGAGATGTGTCTCGTTCTTACACTGCCCATAGAGTGTCGAAGGCTTGAGCGGCGAGTCTTCACTGAGAGCATTGTGCGCTAGCGTCCAATCGTATTCTGCGCAGGTACCTGCGCATACCGCGCGCGCGCCGCCGCTCTCTTTGAAAGCAGCGAGAAGCGTTTTTGTTGCTTCTTGCCATGATCGATTGAGGGGAGATGTCCAGTATGCGCCGGGCGCCGCATACCACGCAAAATGCAAGAGGTGAGTAGGCTCCACCTCACTCATTACCTTTGTGGTGTCTGAGGCCTCAAGCAAGTTCGCCTGGTGCCAGTGGACTTCAGGCATATTGGGTAGGGGAATATCGTTGTACACCGCATGTACCTCGTATCCATATGCTACGAGAGGTGTAAGCGCATTACGCCCGATAAATCCCGTGGCGCCTGTCACGAGGACCCGTTTCTTCATACGCTCCAGAGTGAGTAAGAAAGATCTTTCTCAGAAATGGTACGCACGGCCTCGGGCCAGGTAATGTTGAATGCTGGATCGTCAAAGCGAATCCCGCGAGCGCACTCCGGATGGAAATATTCTCCCATTTGATAGAAGACTTCTGTAGTATCCTCTAAGGTCTGGAATCCATGAGCGCAACCTTCGGGTATGTAGAGCATGCGGCGGTTTTCCGCCGACAGCTCAACTGAAGTCCACTGCTTGAAGGTCCGGGAATCGGGGCGCAGGTCAAGCGCGACATCATAGAGCGAGCCCCGCGTGCAACGCACAACTTTTGATTCGGCATACGGTTCATCCTGATAGTGCATGCCGCGAAGCGTTCCTGCCTTCTGATTGAAAGAAACGTTGCATTGAACCGTGCGCATCTCGCAGCCATTCGCGGCAGCGATGTTTTCGTCCCATGTGCGTGCGAAAAATCCGCGCTCGTCCTCGATACTCTCTATGTCAATCAAGATAACGCCTTGCAGTTTTGTGGGAGAGAATCTCATATGATCCGAAGTTCGGGAATAGGAATAATGAATTTTCCGCCTTGCGACCTGTATGCTTCTTGTTGGTGCAGGATCTCGTCCACAAAGTTCCATGTAAGCAGAAGCGTGTAGTCCGGATGCGTTTGGAGTAGTTTCTCCGGCGCGTAAATCGGAAGATGTGTACCGGGCGTGAATCGCCCTTGTTTTGCGGTGCTGCGATCCACTACATATTCGATAGTTTCTTTGCCGATGCCAAAATAGTTAAGCAGTGTCGAGCTCTTGGCCGACGCACCGTAGATGGCGATTTTCTTCCCCTCTGATTTGATGTCTTTCAACAGAGCGGTTAATTCATCTCGCAAACGTTCCACTTTCTTGCCAAAGCCTTTATAAAAATCATAGTTGGCGACACCCCACGCCACCTCTTCATTTAATAGAGCTCGAACTCGCTCTCCGCCCTCTTGCGCGAAACTTTTCGGGCCATCATTACGCTGGAAGTAGACGCGCAGGGACCCACCGTGCACTGGAATGATCTCGACGTCAACGAGCGCAAGGTTATGCGCGGCGAACAAATTCTTGAATGAAGTGGCCGAATAGTAGCAGAGGTGTTCGTGGTAAATCGAATCGAATTCAGTGTAATCAATCATCGCCTTCACGTAATGATTCTCTATCACAGCGACTCCGTCCGGTTTGAGCAGATGCGCTATGCCGCCTACTACGCCGTGCAGATCAGCGACATGTGCGACCACATTATGTGCATGAATGAGATCTGCACGCTTGCCTTCCGCAACAAGTCTCTCGGAAAGCGGAATGTCGAAGAATTCGACGATGGTCGGAATACCGGCTGCAATAGCAACTTGCGCAACATTGTGCGCGGGCTCTATCCCTATGACCTCTATCCCGCGCACCTTGTAATTCTTGAGCAGATATCCGTCGTTACTCGCAATTTCGATCACTCTGCTCTCGCTGGTGAGATGCGCACGTACCATCAACTGTTCGGCGAGTGCGCGCGCATTTTTAAGCACAGTGTCGGAAAAGGATGAGAAATATAGATAATCATGGAACAGTATCTCGGGCGGAACCGTTTCGGTGATCTGCACGAGTGTACAGGCGGGACAGAACACAAGATCAAGCGGATAGGTTCGTTCAGCTTCATTCACTTGGTCGGCCGTTGGTAGGGAATTTGCAAGTGGAGAGTGACCCAGTGAGAGGATCGGTTTCAGTCCTCTTGCTCCGCATGAACGACACGCGAACGGCGCAGTGCTCATAATCCTACACACTGTATCACTTTTGCGATGTACGGATAGGTTTGATCGCCGCAGAGGCAATCATGCTACATTATGCGCATGAGTTGGATGCCACGCCATACATCTGGGAAGGCGCATACATTTCTATCGCTCGATCATCTCGTTCTCGCTTTTTTCGTTGTGGGCTCATTCATCGGCATATGGCATGCACTGCCTATGCTCAACGTCATCCTCGATGAGCAGTATTTTGTTGGAGGCGTCTTGCGGGCGATAGAGATGAAAAGCGTTCTGCCGCCTGTTGGCGGAGTGCCTTACGGCACCGTCACGTTTTATCTCAATTATGTGCTGCAGATCCCTTTTCTTGCCATTCTTCTTGCGTGGAAGGGATTCAACATTGTCTCGTTGGAAACATATCTCATACTCCATCCCGAGATAGCTTATCTGGTGCCGCGATTATTGAGCGCAATGATAGCTACGATCGTTGCGCTCGTATATGATCGCTTCCTTCGTTCAGAGGGTTTGCCGCTCCCGCAGCGCTTTGCAGTTCTCTCGGTTATGTTCATGACCGTAATTGCGTCCGTGACATTCCATACGGGGAAGGTATGGGTGCTTTCATCGGTCCTGGCCGGCACCTCTGCACTCTGCACGTACCTTGCACTTAAGGCTCATATTCGCGGCGCGCAAGAGCCCGTCTATGGTCCAATATTTTGGAGCATCGTCAGCGCCTTTGTGGCGTTGGCAAATTTCCCTCTTGCAGGTGTTTTCTTGGTTAATATACCCATTCTTCTTTACATATTTCGTAATGACACAGTCCGATTTCGCGCCGTAACTCGAGCGATACTTACAGGCGTCTTTGTATTTACTGTAGTCTTGGCAACGAACGTACGGAACATTTACTCGTTGGTGATCCATATCTTTACAGATTTTAATCCGATCTTGAGTGGAGGAACATCGGCACAAGCTCTGACTCCTTTCTCAGAATCATTCTTTTTTCATTTCGAGCAGACACTAGTCGCTTTCCCTTTTGTCATCGCTGTAATTGTTATCGCAGTTCTGACGAGAGCTATACAGAATAAACTTTTGTTCTGGGTTTCTTTCGGGTATGCAGGTCTCTATTTTCTTACAATTTCCTTGGTCGCAACGTGGTTCGATGATTTAGGAGGGGAATTACACTATCTATTTCCGCTCGCGTTTTTCTCCTCCGGAATGATCGCCGCCATCGCCTATAAAAAAATGCGCTTGATAGTGTGGGGATTTTGCGTTTTGCAAACACTCGTATTTTTCTACACGCTCTATCTTCTGAGTGTTCCCACCACGTTCAATCAAGTTGACGCATTCGTTGAACAGAATTTTAGAACTGAACATGTTCTTATTATCAATACCGTCGTTGAACTCTCTTTGCCACTTAACAAAGAGACTGCGCTCCTTCAGAGTGACGAGCATTGCGGGAGCAAGTGTCTGTATTGGCGGTCAGCTACTCTAGAATCGGATTTCATTCCCGTCGTGGTAACTTCGCAGAGCCAAATCGACAAGGTGAACGCTGCCTCATATAGTCGTGTGTTGTTGATAACTGATCAGCGGCCTGTTACATCGTGCGTATCAGAGCCACTCAAGACCTTTCAGAGTGGAGCTTCGGATGAGCGGTACGTTAGCGTTGAATATAATCTGGGGCACTACTTTGTCCCTGATTTTTGGCACCTCTCCCGCCTTGGAAAGAATCTCACGCTCTACGAGATTTCAAAGGAATGCGCAGCTCGTCTTCTGGTGGATCTCAATATGTAAGCGCCACGTATTTTGCCGAAAGGGACTTTGTGTGTGTAGCACGTATGATAGAATGTCGCGCATGGCACTGGACAAGACGCTTCGATACATTGTTCTCGGCGGCATTTTTGCGCTTCCACTTATTGTCTTTCTTGTTACGACGTCGCTCTTCTTTCCCTTTATCACGGGAAAGAATTTCGCATTTCGCATCATAGTTGAGGTGATAACAGGCGCATGGTTGGCGCTTGCGCTTATCAATCCTGTCTATCGCCCGCGTCGCCTATGGCTTTTGGGGTCTTTCGCGACATTCATTGCCGTCATCGCTTTTGCGGATGCCCTCGGCGTGAACCCGTTCAAGAGTTTCTGGAGTAACTTCGAACGGATGGACGGATGGGTAACGCTCGCGCATCTCTTCCTCTACTTTGTGGTTGCCTCGGCGGTGCTTTCAACCGAGAAGCTGTGGCGCACCTTCTTTCAAGTCTCGCTCGCTGTCTCGGCGATTGTTGCTCTCCACGGATTTCTCCAACTCTTCGGCTTTGCAAGTCTTAATCCCGGATTCTCTTCCACTGCGCGTCTCGATGCGACGTTCGGCAACCCGATCTATCTCGCCGCCTACATGCTCTTCCATGTCTTCTTGGCGGCCTTACTTCTTGCGCACGTGTGGAGAGAGAAGGTTCGTATGTTCAAGCCGGAAGCACTTTTGTATATAGGAGTAATTCTTTTGGATACTGTGATGCTGTTCCTCACGGGTACGCGCGGCGCCATTATCGGATTTGTGGGTGGTGCTGTACTCGCAGTGCTCCTGTTCGCGCTCAGCGCACGTGGCGCAGGGCGTATGCGATTGTATGCAATAAGTAGTATTGTGCTTGTCGTATTGCTTGCAGGCTCTCTCTATCTGGTTAGAGATCAGACATGGGTGCAGAATTCCCCTGTTTTAGGCCGTCTTGCGACGATTTCTCTTTCAGAGGGCACAGCTCAGGCGCGCGTTATGAACTGGGGCACGGCCTGGAAGGGCTTCAAAGAGCGCCCCATCTTGGGTTGGGGACAGGAGAATTTCGCTATTGTGTTCAACAAATATTACAACCCGCGCATGTACGCTCAAGAACAATGGTTCGATCGCGTACATAATGTAGTCTTCGACTGGCTCGTTGCAGGCGGTATCCTAGGGCTTCTTGCGTACCTTTCGTTGTTCGCGTTTGCACTCCGCTATATCTGGCGGCGCGGAACATCGAACGCCGCGTTTACTCTTTCCGAACAAAGCATTTTAACTGGACTTCTCGCCGCTTACTTCTTCCACAATCTTTTCGTGTTCGACAATATCATGAGCTATGTTCTCTTTATTTCTGTCCTCGCATTCATCGCGTTCCGTGCAGGGATTTTCTCGGACTCGAAGAAACTTTTTTCCAACCTCTTGATACCGAAAGGTGCATACCCGATCGTCGCGGCGCTTGCGATAGTTCTCGTGTGGGGAGGGGCGTGGTTCGTGAATGCAAAAGCGTTGGCCGCGAACAAAGCACTTCTCCAAGCACTGGCTCCTCACCAAGAAGGCATTTTGAAAAATCTCGAATATTTTGAGAAAGCAATTTCATATGGTTCATACGGCACACAAGAGAGCCGCGAACAGTTCATACAGGCGACAGCACAACTCGCACGCATCGAAGAAGTTCCCATTGCGACGAAACAGAAGTTTGTGGAAACTGCAGCACAGCAAATGTTCCTTCAAGCTCAAAACTCTCCGCTTGATCCTCGATTCCCGCTTTTCCTAGGCTCGCTCTTAAATACCTATGGACTGTACACCGAGGCACAACCTGTTCTAGAACGTGCACGGCAATTGAGCCCGACGAAGCAGACAATACTCTTCGAATTGGCTGCGAATTCGATCGCGCGCAACGATCTGCCAGGGGCACTGCAGATCTATAAACAAGCGTACGAGCTGGAACCCAATTTCAAGGACGCGCGCATGTACTACGCGATGACTGCCATCCGCGCAGGACAAGAAAACCTGGCCGAAGAACTTTTACAACCACTCGTTTCGTCTGGTCGCGCGGATGCTCAGGTATACTTTACGCTTGCCGCCGCGTATCACGCTGCTGGCAACTCCGAGAAGGCGATAGAGCAATTGGAAGCAGCAGCAAAGGTAGACCCCAACGTAAAAGAACAGGCTGAAGCGTTGATACAAAATGTCAAAAGTGGTACGCGCATACCTTGAATAGATTGCCCCGACACCAATAGTGGCATTGTGTTTTTGTTGCTCATTCAGCGCTCGTCTTCGAAAGCATGCTTTGATAATGGGAAAATACATGTCTTAAGACTCGGAAACACTTCTGCAACCATGCCACCATTAGTGTGGGGGATTGCGAAGTGCAAGAGAACATGCTATTTTGATTCTTGTGAGTGCCATTAAAGTGGCTCTCCAGTGAAAGTCGCTAAAGCACCGTCCGCAAGGAGGGTGTTTTAGTTTATATCCCTTTTTCTCTTGAGTATTTAGAAAGACACAATGCGGAGGACGGGTGCGAGCTCCAAAGTTGAAAGTCTATGTGAGTGCCGCCGCCCTCCGCGTTATGACCTTCGTGCCGCCTCTAGAAGGGTAGCACTCGCGCTGACACTCGCAAGTATAGATTTGAATGATGGAAAAATATTTTTACTTTTTTCTTTTTCTCTCACTTTTTAACTTCTCAAGGTTATCCACACTTACATTGCGAAAATGCATCATACGAGCGCATGAGTGTAATAATGAAATAGAAAACGTATCTTCGCGTGGAGAACGCCAAGTGCGGGTCGACGTTAGCACTTAAAGCAATTACATACATATGGCAAAGAAAAAGAAGGCGAAGAAGGGCGGAAAGAAAAAGCGCCGCTAGTGTTACTCTTGAGTACTCAAGAGGCACGCGCCACCTTAGAAAGGTGGCGCGTGTTTTTTACCCATGCAATGGAAATGGAAGGGAAGATGCCCTGCCCCCACACCTTTCTTCGTATCGTCTCAAATCATATAATATGGCGGTGTACTACGTGTATATTCTCAGAAGCACGAAAGATGAAAAGGCATATATTGGCCGTACTAATGATTTGAGACGCAGACTTTCAGAACATAATGCGGGTAAAGTCCTCTCGACAAAGAACCGAAGACCTTTCGAGTTTCGATATTACGAAGCGTATCATCGAGAGAAAGACGCCCAGAATAGAGAGGCATCCCTTAAGAAAGATGGGAAAGCCCTAGGGCAACTGAAAAGAAGAATCTCTGAAAGCCTGCAATAAGAAGAAAGGTGTGGGGGTTTATGATAAGATGCCGTGAATGGCGTTTTGGAAGCGTCTTTTTAGAGATGAAGGCGCCTCGGCGTTGAGGCGCGCTGAGTCTATTGTGGGGATGACGAATTCCCTCGAAAGTTCGATACAAGCCCTCTCGGACGCTGCCCTGAAGGCAAAGACGGAAGAATTCCGAACACGCCTTGCGGCAGGTGAGACACTGGACGCGCTTGCGGGGGAAGCGTTCGCGGTCGTACGCGAAGCGTCGCGCCGCACATTGGGCCAACGCCACTTCGATGTTCAGCTTATCGGGGGCAAGATCTTGCACAACGGTGACATTGCCGAGATGCGGACCGGAGAAGGAAAAACGCTTGTTGCGACCCTCCCTGCATATTTGAATGCACTCGAGGGCTCGGGGGTGCATGTCGTCACGGTGAACGATTACCTTTCACGACGTGACGCTGTCTGGATGGGACAAATCTATCATTGCGTAGGACTTTCGGTTGGGGTTATTAATCATGAGGCTTCGTACCTCTACGATCCGACCGCAGCAACTGACGACCCGTCTCGCCGAAGCGCAGATGAGGCGGACAAGGAACGCGATGAATTGGGGGCTTTTAAAGTGATGCATGATTTTTTAAGGCCATGCGAGCGTCGCGAAGCATACGCCGCCGATATCACATACGGCACCAATAATGAGTTTGGATTTGATTATCTGCGTGACAATTTAGAGTACAAACCAGAAAGTCTTCGTCAGCGCGGGTATAACTATGCAATCGTTGACGAGATCGATTCCATTCTTATAGACGAAGCGCGAACGCCTCTTATCATTTCTGCTCCTGTCGCTGACGCGGAAAGCTTGTATGAGCGTTTTGCAACAATAGTTCAGAACTTCGAGGATGAAGTCGATTATACAGTTGATGAGAAACACAAGCAGATACAGCTTACGGACATTGGCATCGAGAAAGCCGAGAAAGCTCTTGGAATAGAAAATATCTACACTGATGCCGGCATAAAATATGTTCACCATTTGGAAACAGCTGCTCGTGCAAAGACGCTTTTCCAACGTGACAAAGAATATGTCGTGCGCGACGGCAAAGTAGTTATTGTGGATGAATTCACAGGACGTCTCCAGCCAGGGAGGCGTTGGAGTGAGGGTTTGCACCAAGCGATCGAAGCGAAGGAAGGGGTCGCTATTCAACAAGAATCTCGGACATTTGCCTCCATAACATTCCAGAACTACTTCCGTCTCTACAAAAAACTTGCAGGAATGACCGGGACTGCAGTAACGAGCTCGGAGGAGTTTTACAAGGTGTACGGCCTGAACACGGTCGTGGTCCCGACAAACAAGCAATCAAGCCGCGTTGATCGCGATGATCTTATTTTTCAAACCGAAGATGGGAAAATGCGTGCTATCGCACGGACAGTAAGACAATTACACGAAAAGGGGCAACCGGTCCTTATCGGCACTGTCTCTGTGGAGAAGAACGAGATACTATCGGCACATTTTAAGCAGGAGGGAATACCGCATGAGGTATTGAACGCCAAGAACCACGAACGTGAAGGGGAGATAATCGCACAAGCGGGGCGCAAGGGGGGAGTGACGATCGCCACCAATATGGCCGGCCGTGGTGTCGACATCAAGCTCGGTGGGAATCCAGGTAGTGACGCTGAATATGAGGCAGTTAAGGAGCGAGGAGGCCTTTTTGTTCTGGGGACAGAACGGCATGAAGCTCGTCGTATCGACAATCAGCTGCGCGGACGTTCTGGACGCCAAGGTGACCCGGGAGAGACTCAATTCTTCGTGTC
>CAYIJQ010000007.1:4514-13094 GCA_964363795.1 uncultured Candidatus Saccharibacteria bacterium | reverse complement strand
TGGGAGAGTGGAGCGGTAAAGTGTTTCGACACGCGCGGGCTTCCCACTTGCGAGCGAGACGATAGCAACACCCGCGGAGGCACTTCCGATGTCAGCTATTACGACGCGTTTGTTTCCCTTGCGCGCGGGTGAAATACCGAACATTGTACGTAACAGTATAGCAGTAAAAAGAACGGGCCTGGCGGATTAGCCGCCAGGCTTCGTCGGATTTCGCGGTCTTTTTCTTTGGTGACGTGCGAAATCGATAAGTTGTAGGATGGTCGGTAGGGCAGCGACCGTGAGCAGCATTACAATCTGGAAAATTTCCAAGAATGGCGAGAAGAATCCGCAGACGAATGCTGTCATCACAAAGCTAACAACCAGCAGATTTACACCTTCGGGAGTGCCGAGATCGAAATCGACGACCTCGTCCAGTTTTTTGTATTCAGCCCGGAACTTCAGCCCAAACCAAATCAGGTTGAACACGGTCAGGCTGATGCTCATCATGCTCATGACGAGCAGTGTCCCGACAGCAGAATTGAAAACTGGGAACCTTCTCGTGAACGAGGTCATGTCCACGATGACCTCTTGATTCACGAGGTTGAAACCTTCCATGAAGGCGGGTCCGCTGTGAGATCCTACAACGAACGCGACCGCTGCGATTGCCATGCCTAACCACAAGTTGAGTCTCAAATGCATCCTCCCCTCCTCTTTGGGTTGTGACGCCAGTCTTTACCCTAACTCTCCCTCATTTTATTCGCAACAAAAAACGAAGACACCCTCGGCATTCGCGCCGCGGGTGTCAGTCGACCGGTTCAATGAGGAACAGTAATTCGTTGTACTCGACACTGAAGCCATCTTGTACGGTCATGATGGCTTCACTTCCGGTGTCCAAACGTCGCTCTGTCTCACGCGCTTTCTCCGCGCACCGCTCCCGAATCATGCCTTTAATCGAAGCTCGAACGGTGTAGTTCTTGAGCGGTAGGCGTTTGGAGCCGAAGAGAGGGCGTAGTCGTGATTCCGTGCGCGTCTTTATGCGGCAAAGTGGCGCACCTTTTTTCACAATTTGCCCGACCTGCACATACGGCTTGGTCGAATAGACGGGACTCAGGTGGTACCACCCCACCCAGGCGGAACGAACTTCCACGAGCTCCATCTCCGCGGATGAGGTTTTGACCGAAGTACCTATTGAGACTTCTGAAGTCTCCACGGGTTGCGGACGAACAACCAGAGGCTCCGACTCTTCGACTTCTATATCAAAGAGTACGACGCCGGGTTGCACCTCTGCTCCGTTCTCAAGATACACTCGTCGGATGACAGCAGAGATCCCTTCTTCCAGTTGATAGGGCGCCTGACTTTCCATCCAGATGACTTCGGCAATTCCGGACAAACCTAAGCCCCACGTGAGATGATTCATGTACTTCATCATCTCGATGATGCATAGGGGTTGTCCGAACGAGATTTTCGTTCCTTCAGTAATGAACGCTGGCTTCCCTGGCTCCGGCGAGGAGTAGAAGATGCCAGATTTCAAGGATCGAATTCGTACGAGACCCATCACGGCACCTCCTTTCTCTCTTGAGTGCCCTAGAACTTTATAACACGATATTTGGGCCTCTCTTTGGCTCCCTAGGCGAGTATTGCTTTTATGCGGCGTATCCCGGCTGCGACGGCTTCTTCCTTCTGTATCTTAAAGACGCCACTTTGAGCGATTTCTTCCGTATTGGAAACATGGGGGCCACCACAAAATTCGATAGAAAATGCTTTGTCGAAATGTGGACTCTCGACAGTCGCGTTTTTCGGACCGATGGAGTAAACCGATACCGTGTCGGGATACTTTGCCCCGAATTCATGTTCCGCGCCGAGCTTCTCTGCATCTTCTCTTGGGAGCGTCGAGCGTATCACTGGAAGATGTTCACCTATCTTTTCGTTCACAATGCGCTCCACTTCCGCGAGTTGCCCTTTTGTTACTTTCTCACCATGGGAAAAGTCGATGCGAAGTCGCTCTTGCGTAATGTTCGAACCGCGCTGTTTGACGTGTGCTCCGAGCACTATTTGGAGTGCTTTTAGAACCAGGTGGTGCGCAGTGTGCAGGCGCGTCGTTTTCTCTGATGTGTCCGCAAGGCCGCCCTTGAATTTCTGCTCACTTCCGGCGCGTGATACCTCACGGTGTTTTATCATTTCTACCTTGAAGCTCTCCTCATCAACCTCAATGCCTCGCTCTTTTGCAAGTTCGGCGGTCATCTCATATGGAAAACCGTACGTTGTCACGAGCATCGTCGCCTCCGGACCCGATATCCGCCCTCGAGCGGCAAACTTTTCAAATTCCTTCATGCCGCGCTCCAACGTATGAGCGAATTGTTTCTCTTCCTTCCAAATTTCATTCCGAATGTTTTGGTATGCCTCTTCTCCACCAAGCTCTGGGTACGCTCCTTTGTACTTTTCGATAGTGATGGTCGCTGCACGAACGAGCATGCTGTCGTCGGCGTCCTTGTCTTGCATTTCAAGTTTACCCGCGTGCTGTGCGGCACGCCGGATAAGCCGACGAAGGACGTAGCCGCGCTCGGTGTTCGACGGCACAACGCCATCCGCGAGCATGAATGTCGCCGCGCGGATGTGGTCTGCGATGATGCGGAATGAGCGCGTGTAGCGACTATCGGTGTACAGTTTTTTCGAGAAGTGTTCAAGAAGGTCGATGGTATCTTCGAACGCATCAATATTGAATACATCCGGATTACTTTCCGAAGCAGCGGCGATGCGCTCAAGACCGCCGCCGAAATCCACGTTCGCTTTCGGCAGAAGCGCGAACGATTTGTCCGGCAATTTGACGTACTGCATGAAAACCGAGTTGCCTATCTCGAGGAATCGCCCGCAGTCGCAATTCGGATGGCACTCCGACCCGAATTTTGCATCATGCGGAGTTCCGAAGTCGTAAAAAACTTCCGAGTCCGGTCCCCCCGGCTCGCCTGCGGGCATGTTTTCCGGTATCCCCGCGCGGCTCCACCAATTCTTCCGTGCATCATAAAAGAAAATGCGTCCGCTTTGCATACCCAAGCGGTAACCGTCGGCTTCGGGACCGATAACGACCTCCTTTGCATCAATCCCCTTTTCTGCAAAGATTTCTTTCCAAATGGCAGCTGACTCCGTATCGCGGGGAATGTTGTTCTTTTCATCCCCGATGAAAACAGTCACGTAGAGGTTCTCCGGGTTCAGACCAATCTCCTTTGTAAGGAATTCGAAGAACCACGGCAATTGCTCTTTTTTGAAATAATCGCCCAAAGACCAGTTCCCAAGCATTTCGAAAAAGGTCGTATGGCGGTTATCCCCCACTTCTTCGATATCTTCGGCACGGAATGATTTCTGGGAATTCACAAGCCGCGAACCAGAAGGATGCTCTTTGCCCAGCAAGTATGGAATGAGCGGCTGCATGCCGCTTCCGACAAAGAGGGTCGTCGGGTCGTTCTGGGGCACGATAGGGGCGGACGGGATAATGGCGTGCCCGCGTGCCTTCATAAATTTAAAATAACGCGACCGTATCTCGTTGATGTTCATACCGTCACAGTATATCCCTTGCCTGTTGCGGCTTTTCGTACAAGCGCTGCGCTATCGATGGAATTGTAGAATCTGAGGGTGTCGAACTGATCGAATGGCACCCAAATCGGAGCTTTCATGTACTCTTTTTCATACGGCGCGAATCCTGCCGTCGAAAGCTCGCCTTTCGGATTGGTGCAGAGAAAGTAATACAGGAGCGAGTGGAAATATGTATCTTTGACGAAATTGGCGATGAAAAAATCCTCGCCGACGTGCAAAAGCGGCCCCACATCCACCGATACTCCCGTCTCCTCTTTTATCTCGCGCAAAAGTGCGTCGCGGATGGACTCACCCTGATCGATGCCGCCGCCGGGGAAATCATGTCCGTCCCACGCGGTATTGAGGAGCACTTTGCCGTCATTGATGATGACGCCGTATGCAGCAGGTCGGAATCGCAGCTTCTCTGCATCCACTTCCTTCACCTCGCCGGTCAATCTATTTTTGCATGTAACCATTCTCGGACCCAACATGATGACGAGTTTATCATCGTCCGCTTCATGTTACCATCGCCGCATGGAGAAGAACTGGCAGCGCCTTAACAGGGAACGTGTCGAGAAGAAAGCTCAAATTGCAGACCTGTTGGAGAAGGGGTGGGTATCAACCGGAGATTTACCGTACATTCTTGAGCGCAGGATCCCAAAGTCAAAATCGACCGTCATTTTCGGCTTTATAAGGAAATTCCTTACAGCGGCACTTGAAAAACAAGATGATGCCTATCGAAATGCAAATGTCGCAAAGCTAGATCTCAAAACGACTTATGTTAGCCCCGATCTGGCTTCAAAAATCCAAGAAGAGGTGGAGCGGTACTACGCAGAGAGGCCGAGCGGGTATTAATTGTATGCTCATAGCCATGTAACATTGCCCTTCGACTGAAGGGGCGATACTATGCGCGGCACAATGAAATACAACATCCATACCCTAGGGAACGGCTTGCGGGTCGTACTCGCTCCGATGCCGGGGACTTCAACCGCGACCGTCATTGTAATGACTGGCACTGGTTCACGGTATGAAAATGCGCATGAGAACGGGCTCGCGCATTTTCTGGAGCACATGTTTTTCAAAGGTACGAGGAAGCGTCCGAGCGCGCGGAAGATAAGTGAAGAGTTGGACGGCGTCGGTAGCGTGTACAACGCTTTCACCGCAAAAGACCGCACCGCCTACTATGCCAAGGTAAGCAGCAGGTACCTCGATACCGCGCTCGATGTGATAAGCGACATTTTTCTCCACTCCACCCTGCCTAGCAAAGAGATAACAAAAGAGCGCGGCGCCATCATTCAGGAAATAGATATGTACGAAGACATGCCGATGCGCACCATAGACAACGTCTTCGATGCACTCATTTTCGGGGCAGAGCATCCGCTTGGGCGCACTATTCTCGGACCTAAAGAAAACATCTGCACATTCGCGCGGAAAGACTTTGCGAAATACCTAAAGAACAATTACACGCCCTCCAATACCATCGTGTGCGTGGCCGGCGCATTTTCGGAGCATAAAGTGCTCACGAAGATCAAAAAAGAATTTGGGCATCTCAAAGAAGGTAAGATGCCGACTCACTTCCCTTTCGCCTTCGAACAATATAAGCCGCGTATCGCGATAAAGGAAAAGAAGACCGATCAAACCCAGCTCATGCTCGGCGTACCGGCGTACCCGTATCTGCACAAGGATGAATACCCGCTTGCGGTCTTGTCGACCATCCTCGGCGGAGGCATGAGCAGCCGGCTATTCTTGGAAGTGCGCGAGAAGCGCGGACTCGCCTACTCAGTGCATGCGTGGGCGGAAAAATATCCGGATGTCGGCTATTTCGCCGTACAGGCCGGTGTGGAACACGGAAAATTGGAAAAGGCGGTCTCTACCATTCTTGGCGAATTTCGAAAAATCAAACGGGAGAAAGTCTCCGCTGTGGAGCTTGAGAAAGCGAAATCATATATAAAAGGCACAACGACCCTCGCGCTCGAAGCGAGTGACGCAATAGCCGGCAACGCCGCCACCTCGCTCATCAACCTCGGCCGCGTCCGTACGCTCGAAGAAACGCTCAAAAGCATCGACAAAGTAACCGCAGCCGACGTACAGCGAGTCGCACAAGACATCTTCAAAACCAATGCGTTAAATCTTGCCATCATCGGGCCGCATCCCCATAAAGATAAGCTCCTTCCTCTCTTGCATATCTGAAATACAAACATCGTCCGCGGTCGTGAATGACGTGTGTATGTGAATATTACAAAGCTTTCAAACACTGAATGCTTGTGGTATAAGAGGTGCGGTCTAAACAGTGACCTACCAATGGTGGTGTAGTCCACCTCTCCGGTGGACGAGGGGTTCGATTCCTCGGGCATTGGGAGCACTCTAACCCGGCAAAACAAAACGGGAACCGCTGTGGTAGGCGTTGACACGCGTCGTAGATGGACGCGTCGAGCTTTGGACCACGGGCCGCAGCGTCTTGTTCAGGGACAGTCCGGACCGAAAGTCCGTTATTGGGTTCTCCAAGACCACCCTTCAATGCCCCGCGCGCGTCGCGGGGCCACTTTTTGAAAACTACAACCAATCAATAGGCTTTTTATCATGGACCTCGAGGTAGGCATTGGTTTGGCTGAAGGGCTTTGAGCCGAAGAAGCCGTTCGCTGCTGAAAAAGGAGACGGGTGGGCGGATTCAATGACGAGGTGCTTCGTGCGGTCTATGTGCGCGCCTTTCGCTTTGGCATAGTTGCCCCAGAGGATGAAGACGAGGTTCTCGCGCTTCTCTGAAAGCTGGCGTATGACTGCGTCGGTGAATTTTTCCCACCCCTTCCCCTGATGCGAACCCGCCGTCCGTGCGCGGACGGTGAGCGTGGCATTGAGGAGCAATACGCCTTGCTTCCCCCAACGCTCCAAGTCACCGCTTCTGTTTTTGGCCGGCTGTCCTAAGTCGCTTTCTATCTCCTTAAAAATATTTTGGAGCGACGGCGGCAAAGCCACGCCTTCGCTCACGGCAAAACAAAGACCGTTCGCTTGGCTAGGGCCATGATAAGGATCTTGTCCGAGTATCACGACTTCCACTGCATCGAACGGACAGAGTTCGAATGCGCGGAAAATATTCTTGGGCGACGGGTAAACGACCGCGTGTTGGTACTCACTTTTGACGAATTCCCTCAGCGTCTTGAAATACTCCTGCCCAAATTCCCCTTTCAGTACCTCCTTCCACGACGCCTCTATCTTTACATCCTCCTGCTCCTTCTTTTCGCCCATATGTTTACAAACCCCATACACTTTTGGACAAACCCGATTGGGTCATTATCCCTTTGAAAGTTCTTGGTTTGAGGGTAGCCTTGCCGTGGTACGCGATACTGACTTGGTGCATGCGCTCATTCACAATCCCAACATAGTAATGATGGCTTCCCTCAATGTGATTTAACTTAAATCCGTGATCTTTCAAAACTCGGACGACATCATTGAACGTCCAGTTAAAGACCCTATTAGGCATACTGAACTAGACACGAGTGAATCCGTAATGCTTTACCTTAATCGGTGAAGGAATCGGTTTGTTGGCGACAAGGTTTCCCCATATCTTCTCGTATTCAGAATCGGGTTTTTGATTAAGAGGAGAGACCCGAGAACCTTTTATCTTTCTTTGAGACTCAACATAGCCTCGTATGGCCTCTTGAAGGTTGAAATTTACAACGTCGAAACTATCGCCTTCCTCAATAATATTGAACTCCAAAGCGACGCCATACCATGTATCGCCTTCCTTGAAGATGATGGTCCGAACCCGTCCTTTTTGAGTTGTATTCATACGCGCAATGCTACATGACTAAACTCGAGAACACAACTACCAAACCTCGCTTGGCTTCACGTTGTTCGATTTTGCTGCCGAAAGAGGCATGCCATCCTTGCTCGGTTTTCCATTGCTCGGTGTGATGTCTTTCACTTTGGTCGGCAGTCCTATCCTGCCAAGAACTTTCAAGAACGGGTCGGGGTCAAGCTCTTCCACGTTGACCATCGTTTTCGGGTTCCAAATGCCTTTGGCAACTAATATCGCCGCGGCCACCGGCGGAACGCCGGCTGTGTATGAGATTGCTTGCGATTCGACTTCCCTGTAGCATTTCGCGTGGTCGCAATTGTTGTAGATGAGCACTTCGCGCCACTTACCGTTCTTCCACCCCTTCACCAAGTCAGCGATGCACGTCCAACCGGTATACGTCTTCGCGAGTGACGCGGGGTCGGGCAATACTGCTTTCAAAACTTTAAGAGGCACAACTTTGACACCTTCTGCGGTCGTGACCGGTTTTTCAGAGAGCATGCCAAGATTGCGAAGGACACCGAACACATTCAAGTAGTGGTCGCCGAAGCCCATCCAAAATCGAATACTTTTTGCCGGAATATTTTTGGAAAGTGAGTGCAGTTCGTCGTGACCGTTCAGGTATACGGGACGTTTGCCGACAACGGGAAACGTGTAATCCCACCGCTCGCTGTGTACCGGCCGCACCACCCACCTGCGGTTTATCCACGTCCACACTTTCTTAAACTCGCGGAAGTTAATTTCAGGGTCAAAGTTGGTCGCGAAGTATTTGCCGTGTGAGCCCGCATTCACGTCGAGAATGTCTACCGTGTCTATCTTGTCGAAGTAGTGCTTCACCGCGAGTGCCGCATACGCGTTTACGACACCGGGGTCGAACCCGACACCGAGAATGGCATTAATGCCCGCTTTCTTGCAGGCGGCTTTCTTTTTCCATTCGTAGTTCGCGTACCATGGCGGATCTTCTGCCACTTTCTTCGGATCTTCGTGGATGGCGGTATCCATGTAGGTCACCTTGGCGCGAATGCACGCCTCCAAGACCGACATGTTGATGTAGGCGGTACCGAGATTGATGACGATGGAGGAATGAGTGGATTTGATGAGTTTTACCATTTCCGGGATATTCATCGCATCTACCTGCTTCGAATATATTCTCCCCTTTTTATCCTTGATGCTTTTCTTGCGCTGGATGCTTTTTATAATAGCGTCGCACTTCGCTTTTTTGCGCGAAGCGATGCAGATAT
>CAYIJQ010000007.1:0-4414 GCA_964363795.1 uncultured Candidatus Saccharibacteria bacterium | reverse complement strand
TCGTCGTTCTCGCAGTTAACATGGAACATGGCGCCGCGTATCATGGTACTTACCTCTTCTATCTCTTTCATATCTACGGCTCCGAGGCGGCTGTATTTCCGCGCAGGGTCGGAAAGTGAGTGGTGTGAGTAGGAGACTCCGGGGTTGATACGGAGCCCTAGGGGAATTCCCTTTGCGATTTCATGGAACCTCTTCAGTTGCGCAGTGGAGTTGAAGATTATTTTCGTGGCGAATTTTCGTACTTCCCGCACTTCTTCCTCGGACCATGCGACGCTGTACGCGTGTGTTTCCTTGCCCTGGCCGGGCAGGCCAAACTTCTCATGCCCGAGCCGGGCCTCGTTAAGAGAGCTCGACGTTGTCCCATCCATGTACTGGCTCATGAGAGGAAAAACCGCCCATGTCGAAAAGCATTTGAGAGCCAAAACAGACTTCGCGCCAGATTTCTCTCGCACGTACGCGATTTTCTCCATGTTCTTTTGGAGTCGCATTTCGTCGATAAGATAGTACGGCGTTTTCAACTCCGGGTGTTTTCGGACAAAATCCCAAATATTTTCTTCTGCTGTCATCGCGCCAATACTACGCGATTTTGTAGGAAATTAAAGGGCTTTTTCGTTTTTTAGGAGCTTGCGCTTTCGAACTGTGCCGCCGCGATTGTAACTGCCGAGCGAACCATCCGAGCGAATGACACGATGGCATGGGATCTCGGGGTCGTAATTCGTGCGCAGAACCGCGCCAACTGCACGCGCGGCTTTTGAATTCCCCGCTTTCGTTGCGACCTCTTTATACGTCATCGACTTCCCCTTGGGGATTTTCCGAACAACGCGCAAAACTTTTTCTCGGAATGTTTTCACCAGCAAAATAGTATCACAAACAACAGCAGGACGTTTCACATGTTGGTAAAATCTGACACTACCATATATGGTAGTGTGCAATATTGATTCATAGATCTAAAGATGCTTGCCCTGGTTTAGATTTCTTCTCGAATGCCATGAGCTTTTTCCCAACCATCTCTCGGTAGATACAGTAATCGCAATCAGGCCCCACGGCCGGCAACTCGTCGCTGTTGAAACACTTCTTTATTTGGAGGATAGTTTTTTCTACCCACGAATCGTCTCCCTTGTGTGACACGAGCGTTACTTCAAATTCGAGAATACCATCGAACGCTTTCTTGTCTTTGCCCGCATTGGCATACACAAAATAGCCGGTATCGGATACTTGGAAGCCGTTCTGCCGGAAGAGCCACTGATACACTTCCATCTGCTGTTTGTATCCTTCGTGCCAATCCTTATCTAGCACTTCTATCTTTTCATCCTTACTGGTTGACTTGTAGTCCACGATGATAAGTTCACCTTTCGGGTTCACCCACACGTCGTCGATAGCACCCGATATCACAAAGCCGGTCGCAGAATGCTTGTATTCGATGCCTTTGAAATTCTCACGCCAAGTATCTATCTGCGGATGTTGAAATGGAACTGCGTCGACACCGTATTGCTCCATGAGAGGATGTGCAGTCTTGTTTGCACGATGAATGTCGAACTCTTTCTTCAAAAGTGTGTCAACGGCGCTGTTGAGACTGAAGGGGTAGCCCGGCGGACGCCCCGTCCCAAGTTTGTTATCAATGTAAAAACACCGCGGGCATTCGGTAAAAAGCCCTATTTTTGAACGTGAGAGGCGAAACCTGTCACCCCCATAATTCCAATTGGGATTCCTATCAGGCTTGTAGTACTGGCTCATTAGCCGAGTATAACACTTCGAATATTATGAGCGCCCCGAATCTTCTGTGTCGTGTAACACCTCGGTAAACAGATGCTTAAAACGGTTCTCGACGTACCACATACCGGTGAACAAGACGAGTACGAGAGTAGTCGTGAAAACGGCTATAGCGTAGAAACCAAATCCTACCGCCATACCGATACCGGCGACTATCCAGAGACCCGCGGCAGTCGTCACGCCATGGAGCGTATCGTGGCGGAAGATGATGAGCCCGGCGCCCAAGAATCCGATACCAGTGATGATGGCGGACGCGGTGCGCAAGGGATCAAAATTCAGGATACCGATGTACGGCAAACTAACCAAGTTTGCCGTTACGATGAAAAGGCAGGAGCCGAGCGCTACGATGCCGAACGTGCGCATACCTGCCGCTTGCTTCGCGACAGCAGCCCTTTCCGTACCTACCACGGCCCCCAAGAACATCGCGAGAATAAGTTTCCCGAAGATTACAATGGTCGGATCAAAAAATTGTTCGACAGATAACATATAAATAGGTTTTAGCTTTTAGCTGTCAGCTATCAGAAAATTCTGATACACGATTACACTGTATCCTGAAAGCCGAAAGCTGCAACCTGAAAGCTGTTCATACTCCACACAGTTGTTGCGCTTCTTCCAAGACCTGCGGGATGCGGGCGGGTTTGACACCATACTCTTCGAGCACATGTCGAGAAGCAACTGTTTTACACAGAACGACCTTCTGTTCAAGAAGACGATGCTTCTCCCCCTCGGAAAGCGTCGTAAGACATGTTAGCGGGTGGACGTGCGCTTCTTCTATCAACGAGAGGAGGTTCTGCGTACGCGGGTAATCCCATCCGATAAGCGTGAGATTTGAACACTGCGCGTATCGGATAGCGTTCCTCGTAAAACGCGTGTTTGTTACAAGCCATCCCTCATCGAGGCGAGAACTGGCTTCCGGTGAGTTCTTCAGATCTTCGTAACGAGCATGTACGTAGAGAGCGTCTTTTATATCGGTTTTTCCGCCGGGCTCGTTGTGAAATTTTGCTTCGATACCGATGCGTTTTCCTTGCTTTACAGCAAGCACATCCACTTCATGCGGCGCACAGCGACCGGTGAGGGCGACACCTGTCCGCGCATTCCACCCATGAGCACGCAATATCTCCGCAAGGAATTGTTCGAATGGAAATCCCGAAGGACCGAGTTCAAAAACCGCTCGCTTGATGGAATACCGAGCGGCTATCGGAGTTGATTCTTCTTTCCGCAACATATCGAACGCATGGCGGTATATTTCCTCGGTAGTCATTCCGGGCTTGAGCTCGCGCAAGACACGCGCCGCTATTCGAGCGCGGACTGTTGACGATGCTCCTACTCGCTCAAGCGAGAACTCAAGTTTCGCAGGATCGAACGGCTCCTGTTCGCCATCTGCTTTTGTAACAAGAACACTCTCGGGCATTACGGTATTGTACCAGCACTCTCAAGCATTTAATCCGCGGGAGATGTCTATTGTTACTTATTTATGACACCACTACCCAAGAGCTGGCTGTCGTCGTAGATAACGATGGACTGTCCAGGTGAGAAAATGTGTGGCTCGGCAAAATGCGCGCGAAAATGACCCCCGGAAGATTCTATCAGCGCTCGAATAGGTTTTTCTCGATAACGAGTCTCTACTTCTGCTTCGTAGGGAAGTTGCGGTTCTCTCCCTATCCAATGTACTCGACCGAATAGCGCTTCTTTTTTTGCCGAGTCAGCCCTATTCTCAGAAACCCTTAAGGTGTTCGTCGCAGTGTCTATACCAGTAACGTAGTGGATATGAACATCTCGACCTGTGGAAGGCACGGAAAAACCGTGACGCTGTCCTATCGTGTAGAGTGCGGCGCCCTCGTGAGAACCGATAACGTTCCCTTTCATATCGACGACGGGACCGGGAACGACAGGGATAAAGCGGCGAAGAAAATCTTTGAGCGTAATGTCACCAACAAAACAGAGTCCCTGACTATCCGGCCGTCTAGAGTTGGGTAGTTTGAAACGCTCCGCAAGAGCACGCACTTCGCTTTTTTTCATCCCTCCGATAGGAAAAAGCGTGCGAGAGAGAACATCTCTCTCTAAGCCACACAGAAAGTACGACTGGTCTTTTTCTCCGTCCACCCCGCGGAGAAGCGCGGACATTCCATCACCTACGCCAGCTGGCGGATCAACGCGAGCATAATGGCCTGTGGCTATGAAATCTGCGCCACTCGAGAAAGCCCAATCAGCAAAATCGCCGAACTTTATGTGCGTGTTGCAGAGTATGTCTGGATTGGGTGTCACTCCCGCAGAGTAATTCTTGAGCATGTCTTCAATAACATGCTCTTTGTAACTCTCCGACAAATCTACTTCTAAAAAAGGAATTCCGAGCGCGACCGCAACGCGCATCGCGTCCAACCTATCTTCTTTCCACGTGCATTCAATGAATTCCGGCTGCCATATTTTGATAAAGGCTCCCACAACGTCGTAGCCTTGTTCTTTTAAGAGCGCTGCAGATACTGCAGAGTCAACGCCCCCAGAAAGTCCTACGAATACAGTTTTCATATTCTATACCTTACACCAAACAAACTGCGGGTCGAAACTCGCTGAGGCGTATGTTTTTCGGAGACTAGCGAGGACGGCGGTCCGAGCTCGAGGAATTTTTCAGCAGAAAAATATCCGT
>CAYIJQ010000006.1:2103-13925 GCA_964363795.1 uncultured Candidatus Saccharibacteria bacterium | reverse complement strand
TAACCTGTGAGATTCCGAGAGAATTGAAAATCGTGACCGATTTCGGCCAGACATTCCAACTGTAGAGATTTTCCTAACGGGCTCCGCACCCCGCGCGTTTTATAGGCGTGGAGCTCCAGGCGTACTTGACGCGGAACTCTCTTTTGTTAGTATGTGCGCACGCACGCTCCGTGCGTATTATTTTGCTTCGAATTTTCCATCGTGCGGCCTAGCGAACCGGTCCGCCATCCGTCAGCTGACGGAGGCGGAAACGAGGGAAGGGACAAGTAGAAAATACTGGAGCAACGAGACATCTGTCTCACTCGCGTTGGCATTAGTAATACTATTATTAGTTATTAATCATAGAAAGAACGCCGTGCTTTAAAGGACGATTGCACGGCATGATTTCGCAAAATCATATATGGCAGGAGAATTTAATCGAACCAAGCCGCACGTCAACGTCGGCACAATTGGTCACGTCGACCACGGCAAGACAACGCTTACCGCAGCGATTCTGAACGTACTCTCGAAAGCGGGGAACGGTTACAGCGCGACCGTTAAAGGCGTCGATGACATCGACAAGGCGCCGGAAGAGAAAGCGCGTGGTATCACCATCTCGCTCTCTCACTCGGAATATGAAACGCCGAAGCGTCACTACGCTCACGTAGACGCTCCCGGCCACGCTGACTACATCAAGAACATGATTACGGGTGCTGCCCAGATGGACGGCGCCATTCTCGTCGTCGCGGCTAGCGACGGCGTTATGCCCCAGACGCGCGAGCACATTCTGCTTGCCCGCCAGGTCGGCGTACCGAAGGTCATCGTATTCCTCAACAAGGTAGACCAGGTGGACGACAAAGACCTCGTAGACCTCGTTGAAGAGGAAGTCCGCGACCTTCTCACCAAATACGAATTCGACGGAAAGAACACACCCGTCATCCGCGGCTCGGGTCTCAAGGCGCTTGAGAATCCGGCACCAGGCAACGAGTGGAGCGACAAAGTAATGGAACTCGTAAAGGCTTTGGACGAGTTCATCCCAGAGCCAGTCCGTGAATTGGACAAACCGTTCCTCATGCCAATCGAAGACGTCTTCTCCATCGAAGGTCGCGGCACCGTTGTAACGGGCCGTATCGAACGTGGAGTTGTGAAAGTTGGGGAGGAAATTGAGATTGTTGGTATCAAAGACACCGCAAAGACAATCGTCACCGGTGTTGAAATGTTCAACAAATCTCTTCAACAGGGGCAAGCTGGCGACAACGCCGGTGTACTCCTCCGGGGAACGAAGAAAGAAGACGTGCACCGCGGGCAGGTTCTCTGCAAGCCGGGCTCGGTCAAACCTCATACAGAATTCGAGTCGGAAGTCTACATCTTGACAAAGGAGGAAGGAGGCCGTCACACGCCATTCTTCACCGGCTACAAGCCGCAGTTCTACATCCGAACGACAGACGTCACCGGCGAGGTGACGCTGAAGGAAGGCGTAGAAATGGTCATGCCTGGAGATACGGTGACCTTCAAGGTTAAACTCGTGGGACCGATTGCCATGGAAGAGCAAATGCGTTTCGCCATCCGCGAGGGTGGCAAGACCGTCGGCGCGGGAGTAGTGACGAAAATTGTTGCCTAACGTCTCCTGAGGTAGGGAAACCAGCGAAAACCCCGGCCGCAAGGCCGGGGTTTTCTATGTGCTTTGTTCATCCGCAAGACTTTTTAGACCGGGGTTAAATAGAATTTATTAATATCCTTTTCAAATCTGATCTTGAATCTTTGGAAAAAATGTCGTTGCCCAAGAAGACCATCAAAGGGAAGATTTTCGGCGAACACCACGGGAATTTTCATCACTACATTTGTATCGGGCACGATAAGCTGAACAGTCGCCAAATATCCATCGATTGTCCCAATTCCACCGAGCCGCACTCTTTGGCTTCGCGCCAGATCTATTTGCAATTTTCGAGCAATTTCGGCGTGTAATATGGTGCTATCGGTACCCGAATCGATCATCGCTTTTAATTGGACTTTTTCTCCAGCCTTTGCTGATATTTCAACAGTAATAAGGGGCCGGTACACCCAGCTATTTCCGGGTCCGACTTGAATCGTGTAATCGTACTCTTTCCACCTCAATCGTTTTGCCATGAGAACGAGAAACAATACTCCATGTCAGAACGCAGTACTTTCATGTAGACGTAATTGTTTTCATGTTTGCCCAACCGTTTTGTAAGTTCCATCAAGCTAGGATCGAAATCGATGACTTTTCTCTGGTCCTTCGAAAGTGCGACCCATTTCTCTTCGTGGATTTTCTTGAGAACTTTAGTTAGGTTGGCGTTAATCCTCATGTGTGCATTATAGCAACTCCCGTTTCTGGCGGCTACCAGTGCAAATCTCGCGTCCGTTGCTCAGGGAATACGGCGGGGGTTGGTGTTTGGCAATAGCGAACACGGATGCTAGTGTCTCCCATGGAAACCGATCGGGAGGAAATGAATGATGGATTTCCGTGAGAAACTGAAATCTCTGACCGTCGACAGCGGCCAGATAAAGATCGGCAAAGTGTGGTGCGGCTACGTGATCGCGAAGCCAGAACTCGAGCCACGAGTCCCGAACTTCGTCGGTGTCTTGGGCGACCGCGAATACTTCATCTCGAGCGCCGTGCCCGAGAAGTTCAGGAAGCCCATCGTTGCCCATGAGTTGCGTTGCTTTGCGCTCAAGGCGCTGGGTCAAGCGGGACACTGCGTCCACGCTGTTGGCTTCGAGCTAAAGTTCGTCCTGCTCAAAGACAGGGTCGAGTACCTCGCGTTGCGCCGGAAATTCTTCGATGATCTCATCAAGTACTCGAAGGGTCGCGAAGATGAATTTTTACGCGAAATTACGGCAAGCCGCGACCATCTCTACCGACTCGTCGTCTGACCGGTTGATCGTCTGAACTTCGAAAGGGGTCTCCCAAGGGAGACCCCTGAGTGCTTTTTGCCCGGAGGATTCGGCGGGGTGGTATTCTGATCGCATGGAACTTGTTCTCCCATCCGCGGAATACAAAGATTCGTTCATAGGGGCGGTGAAAGAATTCCAAGAAAGTACGGAAGCCTCTTCAAGGCACAAGAAATATCGGAAGCTTTCAATCCCGGAACTCGAAACAGGTTTTGATGCTTTCGTTGAGCGTGAGTTAAGTCATGCAAGAGGCGAAAACCTTACGAAAGGGTATGTCCCGCATACGGACTATTGGCTTATAGACAACGGCGAATTCATCGGACGCGTTAGCATTCGCCACCGACTGACCAAACAGCTCGAAAAATTCGACGGCCACATCGGCTACGACATACGTCCGAGCAAACGACGGCAAGGCTACGGCTCTAAAATCCTTGAACTCGCACTCCCGAAAGCAAAAGAGCTCGGAATCAAAAAAGTTTTGATTACATGCAGGATAAGCAACGTCGCTTCGCGAAAAATAATCGAAAAGAACGGCGGCGTGTTGGAAAACCAAGTGTATGACCCCGAAGCCAGCGTCGACAAACTACGCTACTGGATTGATATCAAATAACTTTTGTCCCTCGAATCCGGCGGAGAGGGTGGTATTCTGGGAACTATGAATCTCCGGCTTCACCACGTGGCATTCTCCGTGCGCGATATAGAAGAATCAATCGCGTGGTACAAATCGACTTTTGATGCGGAAGTAATCGAAAGATATTCAAGGCACGATATGGAAATAGCGCATCTCAAAATAGTGGGTGCCCGTCTCGAATTGTTCTCATCTCCCGCTGGAATGGAAGCATTACCTGAATACCGCAAAAACCTCACGAGCGATCTTGCCGTTATTGGTACGAAGCACGTTTGTCTCGAAACTGACGACCTTGATGTGTTGGAGAAAACATTAAAAGAGAAAGGCGTTGAGCTCGTTACTAAAATTAATACCGCCGGCTTCGGTGGTCGCTACGTATTCATCAAAGACCCGAATGGAATCCTTATCGAACTCTACCAGGCGTAATGTTACCACTGGAATTCGGCCTGCCTGCGCAGGCAGGCGGAGGAGATGGTATGCTTATGGAATGAAAACCCCGCCATTCACAAATCTCGCGGTATTCGTCATTTTTTTCGGCATAGCCCTCATCGAGGCTATTCAGAAGGGCAATTGGATAGAAGCTGCCCTTTTCCTCGCTTTAGGAGTCTTGTCTCTGCGAGCAGATTTTTCCAAAAAGCAGTAAACATGAGGTTTGAGTCGCATGATAGATTCGTTTGATAAAAAGACGGGGAAAATGTCGGGGGAAGCGGGGCCGGGGGATCCGGAAGCGGCCCCGGTTGTTACCATGCTCCGGCGTTTCTTTATACCCCCTCCGGAAATGGGCTTTGACGCCCTTCGCTATTGGATTGATATCAAATAAGTCGGAAAATTCGTCGGCGTTTGATTTTTGTGTGATACGCTTTTTACATGGTACTTGAGAAAGCAGAGCTAGAAAAGAGCAAACAATTCTCTTTTGCCGCTGAATTTCTGGATATAGACACTGTACGTGTCCGCAACCCTGCGGGCGTCTCCGTTACTTTCTCCGTCTCGCCCGATATGTCGATGAAAGATTATGATAATTCACTTGAGGCAATTGAAGAGATTGGTTGGGGACCGTTTAGACTCATGATCCATCCTCCCGAGGAAAAAGCGCGGCGGGATGTCGGAAATGCCCCGGGGTCGGACAATAAAACTTACAAACTCGGTCTGGAAGAAAATAAGAAACGAGTTAAGGATTTTTTTGGCCTTGAGTGGGAGGAATTTAGCGCGATGAAAGAATTTGCCCACGAACAATTAGTGGTGTCATATGCGAAGAGGCTCAGGGAAGGGGAGTGACTTTACATCGGAAATCCTTGGAAATCCTTTACCCGAAGAATTTCCTCCTTCGCACAAGGCTACGGACGGGCAGGCGGCGGGGGAAGGATGGTATGCTTATGGCATGAAAACTCCGGCATTCACGAACATGGCAGTATTCGTTATCTTTTTCGGGATAGCGCTCATTGAAGCTGTTCAAAACGGCAATTGGATAGAAGCCACCCTTTTTCTCGCCCTCGGACTCCTGTCTCTCAAGGCGGATTTCTTCAAGAAACAATAAACGCAAAAAATCTGAAGATACATACATATCTATGACGTTATTGAGTCAGCGAATAAATACGATTATCGGTTCAATATTTCTAGGCTCGTTCGCTTTGGGTGCAATTATTATCATATTGAATGTCGCTGATTCAGATAATCCCATAGCTGAAGCAATGCTGGCGCAGACGACTCTCCCGGAGTAATTAGCAGGTATTATAGTTACCATGGAACAAGACGTGCAGAAAAAGTTGGAAGAACTGGATGTAAAGCTCGAGGCAATCTTTGGCTCGGTAGAAAAGACGCGTAAATATTTTCTCATCATGATGTGGCTTACGATTATCTTGGTCGTTCTCCCTGCGATTGGCCTTGTCTTTGCCATCCCACAATTTATGAACTCATACACGACCTCACTCGAGCTTTTAGAGTGACGGAATGAACATCAAGTAAAGTCTCCGAATTCGACAAGAATTTACCCTTCTTTCTCTTGCGAGATTTCAGGCATCGGTGCGTTGCATTTTTTGGGGTGTTAGTGCATACTCCATCCGTTCTATGACAGTGGAAATCACAGTCTCCGCCAAAGGCGGATCCGCCTCCGGCGGAAAAAAGACACGCAAGCCGCGCGCCAAAACTGTCAAAACGGCAGGCGACTCTTCCGCTGTATCTACTCCCATTCCTCGCGTTAAAAAGGCTGACGCCGTGCACCGCCTCCGTATCAAGGTCCGAGCCTACGAGCACGGCATTCTCGATAAATCGGTAAAGCAGATAATCGACACTGCGGCGCGCTACAACGCTGAAATTATCGGCCCAGTTCCCTTGCCAATCGATATCAAAAAGTACACGGTGAACCGCGCCGCCTTTATCGATAAAGACTCGCGCGAACAGTTCGAAATGCGCATCCACAAACGCATGGTAGACATCCTCAACCCCGCTCCGAAAGTTATTGAAGCTTTGACAAATATAGATCTGCCCTCTGGCGTGTCTATTGATGTGAAGATGTTATAGCACCGTCCGCCGGAGGCGGATCCTCCTCTGGAGGAAAAGTCATTGAGGCGCTCACGAATATAGACCTCCCCTCAGGTGTAAGTATCGATGTCAAAATGATGTGAAATCAAGAATCCCCTCCAAGGGGATTCTTGATTTCACGGAGATTTTTTGGAAAAAATCTCCGTGAACGTTGTTCACAAAAGACCCTGGCGAAGAGCCAGGGTCTTTTGTCGGTAGTGTACAATTCTCTCAATGGAGGGGACTTATCGAAACCTTGTGTACCTCGGCCTCATCGCAGTGTTCTGTGTGTTCATGGCATTGGTGCCGACGCTATCACTTGCCCAAGAAGACGAACTTTCTACAACTATTCGAGCCGCGCTTCTCTCTGATCCGGAGACCGCGAACCTATCGCAAGCAGACTTAGATGCGGTGGTCGCGGCACTTGCCGCAGAAGCCGAAGGGCAGGGTGTAACCGGCGAAGACATCGCTTGGCGACCGCAAGAACCCGCACCTGCGGGAAGTGCCTCGGAACAAGTAGATACATGCGGCGGTTTACCCGGTTTCCTCTGTGCCCTTAACGAATCTCTGGGATTCTCGGGAGGTAATGCTCTGATACCCCTGTGGCTTTTTATCTCATCAGCACTCCTCATCCTCATACTGCTCGCAATGATAGGGATATATCGAAAAGTCAGTGTAAGCAGTGCACCCGCAGGAGGCGGACTGTACTCCTAACAAATATCGAGACCCCACCTCGCGCGGTTTCTCGATATTTGATTTTTAAAGGTTCTTCTGTATACTACGCCCACGCTCAGACACCAACTTTGGCATTGTTTACGTGGCTGAATGATTTGCGCATGCAGAGCATCTCGTCACGATCTATAAGGTAGAAGTGAGCGAGAGGAATAAACAGAAGTTATGCCAAAGTTGGTGTGTGGGCACGCTACGTCCCTAGAACGGGACCAATGGTGAGGCATTGATGCCCGCTGTTGCGGGCGTTTCAATTTTAAGGATATGAACCCCGTTAGAAGTTCACAAAAATGACTTCAGCAAAATGGGGTACAACCTAAAGAAAGAAAACGCACGTAGTAAAATCTTTTAACGTATGTCAGAAAAAACTTCTAACGGGGTGAAATACATGTTAGGCACAAAGGGCCGGATGACGCAGGTCTTCGATGAGAAGGGCGTTGTCTCTGCCGCAACCATCGTGAACGCGGGACCTCTTGGCGTGACACAAGTAAAGACGACGGAGAAAGATGGTTATGCTGGAGTACAAGTTGGCTTTGGAGCGCAGAAAGAAAAGAACGCGGGCAAAACGATTAAAGGACACCTCAAAGATCTGCCGCTTTTCCGCCACCTCCGCGAATTTCCCACATCAGGGACTGAAGTGAAGCGAGGCGACGCCATCGATGTGAGCATCTTTATTCCGGGTGATGTCGTTGCGGTATCGGCCGTCTCGAAAGGCAAAGGATTCCAAGGTGTTGTGAAGCGCCATGGATTCCACGGAGGCCCGCGTAGTCACGGTCAGAAGAACAAAGAGCGCGCTCCTGGTTCTATCGGCGGCGGTGCTCGGGCAGGTGGGCATGTTGCTAAGGGAATGCGCATGGCAGGCCGCATGGGAGGAGACCGCGTTACCATCAAGAACCTTCGCGTATTACAGGTAGACGCCACGAACAACACACTCGTCATTTCCGGGGCAATACCGGGGAGGCCGGGGACTCTGGTAGAGATACGAGGATAAACATCTATATGGAAACAACAATTTACGACGTACAAGGCAAGAAAACCGGCACCATTGAGCTCCCGGAGAATATGTTCAATGTGCAGTGGAACGACGCGTTGATGTACCAAGTAGTTACTTCGATGCAGGCGAACGCACGTACGCCTGTCGCGCACACCAAATTCCGAGGGGACGTTCGTGGTGGTGGCAAGAAGCCGTGGCAGCAAAAAGGCACTGGTCGCGCGCGACACGGTTCCATCCGCAGTCCTATTTGGAAAGGTGGAGGTGTAACGCATGGGCCACGGAGCGAAAAAATCTATGCACGTGCTATCCCGCGCAAGATGCGCGCAAGAGCTCTTTTCATGGCGCTTTCCCGGAAGTTGAGAGACAACAAACTCATCCTTGTCGACTCTTTCGGATTCACAAAGCCGAAAACTGCAGACGCCAAGAAAGCACTCGGTGCACTCTCTCGCACATCCGGTTTTGAAAAACTTTCTACGAAAAACCGCAACGCGGCACTTGTGGCACTTGCGGGGGACACGAAAGCGTCATACAAGAGCTTCCGCAATATCGGGAGTGTGACCTGCGTTGAAGCCCGCAATTTGAATCCCGTCGCGGTCCTTGGAAGCACCTACCTCATCATCGAAGACCCGAAATCCATGGTCGCTACTATTTCGGCCCGTACAAAACAAAAAAAATCGGCGACTAATTAATTTACAGTATGGCGTTATTCAGCAGAAAAAAGAAAACAGATTCGCCTGCGCAGGTAGGGGAAAAGAAGGAGATGGCCGCAGTAGTTTCTACGCCAACCGTTTCGAATATAGACACGATGGCGCGTATTCTTCGTAATCCACGTGTCACGGAAAAGGGCACGATACATGCGGAGCGAAGCGCGTACCTCTTTGATGTTGCGCCGAATGCTACAAAGCACCAGATTTCGCAAGCAGTTTTTTCCCTCTACAAAGTAAAGCCACGTATGGTCCGTGTTGTCACTGTTCCCTCGAAGCGCAAGAAAAATTCTCGCACCGGGCGGAGTGGCGTGAAATCGGGCGGCAAGAAGGCGTATGTGTATCTCAAGAAAGGAGAGACCATAACGACTACATAATAATTAATTTCGTATGAAGAATCTTAAACCAGTAACTCCAGGAACGCGCGGCATGACCCGCATCGAGTATCGAAAACTTCTCTCCGGACATCGCCCACACAAGCCGCTCGTGAAAGGCAAGAGGTCAACCGGCGGACGTAACTCTTTCGGCCGTATTACGATGCGCCACAAAGGTGGCGGACACAAACGTCGTTTCCGCGACGTGGATTTCTATTTTGACAAGAAAAATGTCCCAGCTCGCATTGCTACTATCGAATACGATCCGACGAGGAGTGCCTTCATCGCTCTTGCCATCTACCGTGACGGAGCGAAACGTTATTGTCTAGTGCCTCGCCACGTAAAGGTGGGCGACACGTTCCTCGTTTCTGAGAACGCTCCTATTGAACTCGGAAATCGTTTACCACTCTCGAATATTCCGGTAGGTACATTCGTCTACAACATCGAATTAAAGCCAGGCGGCGGCGGAAAGGTCGCGCGTTCTGCAGGAAATTATGCTGAAGTTGTCGCGCAAGACTCTGGATACACACACCTCAAAATGCCGTCGACCGAAGTGCGCCGCATTATTGGTACTGCATGGGCGTCCATCGGAGAAGCTTCAAATGACGAACACCGGCTCATAGTTTTGGGTAAAGCTGGCCGCTCGCGCTGGATGGGAATTCGACCGACCGTCCGTGGTTCTGCGATGAATCCTGTGGATCACCCGCACGGTGGCGGTGAAGGCCGCCAGGGCAGAGGGCTTCGCCGTGCAAAGTCCATGTGGGGGAAGCCAACAGGGAAGGGCCAGAAAACGCGCCGTCCTAAAAAATACTCGAACGTTTTCATTCTCACACGCCGCAAGGTTGGGAAGAGGAAGTAGCTTCTCGAAATATAAAAAGGAAGTGGCGGTCCAAGGAGCCGCCACCTTTCGTTTGGTTTGCGCCGAAGTTCACACGTCGCCCGACTGCATCCGTTTCTGAAGCGGAGTCAGCCGCCTCGGAGGCTTCGGATGCCGTTTCTTGTACGCGAAGAATTTCTTCGCGATTATGCGGGCTTGTTTTGACGGCTTCCCGCGCCTCACGTGTTTCGCAGCCGCTCGCCGCTCGCCGATGCGCGAGGCCGTCGGCACGAGCGCGTATGTCGGCGGAAGAGGGCGATTTGCCCGCGTCGACGGTGCGTCGACCATGTACAGCAATGTGAACACGATGAACGCCGTTGGTGCTGCAGCCAACAAGTAGCCGGCCAGAGCAACATCCCCGCCGTGCGTAGTAAAGAACCTCATCTTCATGCCATTTCCTCCTCTGTTCCTCAGCCGTATATACCATAGATTCCCCCGAACTGCTCACTTCTGGCGACAGAGAGCCGAAGAGAAGCACGGGAAGTTTGACTTAGCGATACATTTCCTATACATTGTGCACACCCGCTGCGGCGGGATTTTAATTGGATAGCACGACCATTCGACCACGCTCATGACAAGATCGCTCAAAAAAGGTCCCTATGTGGACGTAAAACTCGCGAAGAAAGTCGCGACGCGCAAAGCGCAGGCCGGCTCCATCAAGACGTGGGCGCGCGCCTCTCAAATTGCACCAGAATTCGTCGGCTACACTTTCGCCGTCCACAATGGGAAGATTTTCGAAGAGGTGTTCGTAACGGAAGACATGGTCGGGCACCGCCTCGGTGAGTTCTCTCCGACGACAAAGTTCATCAAGCATGGCGGTAAGATGCAGAAGGAGGCAGAAATGGCTGCAAAGGCCGCTGAAATCGCTACTGCGCAGGCAGCAAAAGCGACGGCTACCACAGCTAAGAAATAAAATATTATGACGCGGAGCGACCACTATACAACTAACAAACGAGCGCGAGCATGTCATTTTTGCCGTGTCTCGCAGGCCGACGGGCCGAGAGGCAGCGCTGCCGGAGCACCGGCAGATAGCGACGGCAAAAATGGCATGTTCGACGAGTAAAACCCTATGAAAGCAACACTTACAAACTACCACCAATCACCGCGCAAAGTGCGCCTTGTGGCGAATCTCATCCGCGGGAAGTCCGTGCAGGGTGCCCGCGCTGCTTTGAAATTCATGCCGCAGAAATCGTCTCCCGCGATAGAGAAACTCTTGAGCTCTGCGGTGGCGAACGCGCGAAGTGCAGGCTTTACAGCGGAAGATCTTTTCGTGAAGAAGATAACAGTCGATAAAGGTGCTGTCATGCGTCGCTTCAAGCCAATGGCACGCGGACGCGCCGCTGGGTTTCGCAAGACGATGAGCATCGTTTCGCTCGAATTGGCAGCTTCCCCAAAAGTAACCACTCCTGCTAAAAAGAATTCTTCCAAAAAGCCGGAAGCCAGAAAATAATCTTTTATGACACACGTTGTACACCCATACGCACATCGTCTCGGCATTATCCGAGATTGGAAGTCACGCTGGTTCGCAAAGACCCCGCGCCAATTCCGCGAGAACGTGATGATAGACTCTGCGATACGCCGTTTTTTGCGCAAGCGTCTGCGTGGACACTACGTTACATCCGTTGAAATAGAGCGGACCCAAAAGCATATCCGAGTTCTTATAAAGACATCTCGTCCTGGCCTGGTTATCGGACGCGGAGGTGAGGGAAGTGTGAAGCTTACGAAAGAGATAGAGGAGATAGTACGCAAAGTTCCGGGCGCTGGTCGCCAAGCGGTGCGCCTCGACATCGAAGAGGTTCGCTCTCCTGAGTCACAAGCTCCGGTAATTGCATACATGATTGCTGAAGGATTAGAGAAGCGTCAGGCGTTCCGCCGCATCTTGAGACAGACAGCGGAGAAGACAATGGCGAACCGTGACGTGCAAGGTGTACGGATTGGCATCTCAGGCCGTTTGGGTGGCGCGGAAATGTCACGCTCCGAAGAAATAAAGAAAGGCCGTGTACCGCTTCAGACTTTGCGTGCGGACGTTGATTTTGCGCGCGAGGAAGCGTATCTGCCCTATGGCGTCATCGGTATCAAGGTTTGGATATATCGCGGGGATATCTTT
>CAYIJQ010000006.1:0-2003 GCA_964363795.1 uncultured Candidatus Saccharibacteria bacterium | reverse complement strand
GCACCAAAAAAAGCAAAATACCGAAAGTGGCAGACTGGCCGTCGCAATCCTATCAAGATGGAGAACCCCGAAACACGCGGCGTTTCCGTGAGCTTTGGTTCATTCGGCCTTAAGGCGATGACATCGGCACGCATCACTTCAAATCAGATAGAGGCGGCACGGCGTGCTTTGACGCGGGCGGGCGGCAAGAGCGCAAAGATCTGGGTGCGTGTGTTCCCTGATAGGCCATTCACGCAAAAAGCTGCAGAGGTAGGCATGGGAAGCGGTAAGGGAGATGTCGCGGGCTATGTCGTTGAAGTGCGCCCAGGGAGAGTTATTTTCGAGATTGACGGGACGCCGGAAGCAATGGCACGGGAAGCTCTGCGGAAGGCCGGAACCAAATTGCCACTTAAAGCAAAGGTGGTAGCGCGACAATAAAATAATATGGACGACCTTTCAAAACAGAGCATCGAAGACTTATCGAAGGAAGTCGCACAAAAGCGGGAGAGCTTACGCAAATTCCGTTTTGGGGAAAGCGGAAGCCGTTCGAGAAATGTCCGTGAGGGCCGCAATATTCGCCGCGAAATAGCACGCATCTTGACCGAACTTAATAAGCGTAACTCGAGCACGCGTGTTGCTTCGAAGCAGAAGAGCACATAAGGTGTATCTTTTTATGGAACAAGAACATACACAAACGAAAGCTGGGGGGAAAGTGCTGCAGGGCATTGTCGTAAAGACTGCGATGAAAGACACCGTGACGGTGTCGGTAGATCGCTACATAAAGCATCCGAAATACAAAAAATACCAGCGGCACAGCAAAAAGTATCTCGTCCATAATCCAGGCAACACGGCACAAGTCGGGGACAAAGTAACTATTCGCGAGACCCGCCCGCTCTCTAAGCGCAAGCATTTCGTCCTTGTCGAGAAGGAATCTGCCGCTAATTAATTCATATGATACAACCTCGTTCACTCGTAAAAATAGCGGACAACTCCGGTGGTATCATCGGGCGTGTTTTCAAGGTACTCGGCGGCACCCGCAGACGCTACGCTGAATTAGGCGACGAAGTCGTCATCTCTATTCAGACAGCGCAGCCACGAAAGACTGTAAAGAAAAAAGAGATCCACCGCGCGGTCGTCGTGCGCCAAACCAAAGCGTTTCGTCGAACAGACGGGTCGTACGTTCGTTTTGATGAGAATGCCGTCGTGCTTATCGTTGGAAGCGGCAAGGAACCGAAAGAACCGAAGGCGAACCGTGTATTCGGCCCTATTCCACGCGAGCTTGTCGAACGTGGCTACCAAAAAGTCGCCTCACTTGCCCCAGAAGTCGTATGAAATTAAAGAAAGGTGATAAGGTCATGGTAATTGCTGGGAAGAACCGTGGAAAAACAGCAACCATCGCGCGCGCGTTTCCGCACGAAGACATGATTCTTCTGGATGGTCTAAATTTGGTGAAGCGCCATCGCAAACCGAGTGCTCAGAACCGTAAAGGACAGATAGTAGACAAGCCGATGCCCATCCACGCGTCGAATGTAATGCTTATCGACCCGAAGTCGGGGAAGCCGACGCGGGTGAAGATAGTTCGCGACGCGGAAGGGAACCGCCAGCGCGTCGCAGTTAAAAGCGGCCAGGAACTCAAATAAAATCAGTATGAGTACAGCAACGTTACAGAAGAAAGCATTTGACGCGCTCAAGGGTACTCTTGGCTACAAGAACATCATGCAAACACCTCGTGTTCTCAAGATCGTCGTCTCAACAGGTGTCGGGAAGGTGAACAAGGACCAGAAACGCATGGAGTTGGTAAAAGATCGTCTCGCGCGTATTACCGGCCAAGCTCCTACGGCGCGCGCTGCGAAGAAATCCATAGCGAACTTTAAAAGTCGTACGGGCGACACTGTTGGATTCCAGATAACACTTCGCGGGGCCCGCGCGGAATCGTTCCTGCAGAAACTCATTAATATCGTGCTCCCGCGCGTTAAGGACTTTCGAGGTATTTCACCCTCTACAATAGATGAAATGGGCAATAT
>CAYIJQ010000005.1:7977-15088 GCA_964363795.1 uncultured Candidatus Saccharibacteria bacterium | reverse complement strand
AGTTAAAACTATTCATCGCTCGCTCGTGTCCGAGCGTTACAGCAACTTCAAGTGCTTCGGAGATGCGTTTGAAAACACGTTTCAATTCTTCGAGCTCATGCGCGCGAAATTTCGTAAGAATGAAATTGAGAATTACGTTCTCTCCTTCTGGCTTGCGCAACGCTCCTCCAGCTGTCGATGGAGAGACACCGATGCGTATGCGTGTGAACTTCTTTGTCTTTAACGTACGCATGATGGATTCTAAACCCTTGTGCCCGCCGCTTCCGCGATCGAACGATATTTTGAATTTCCCTAGTGGGAGATCCAAATCGTCATACACGACGATAAGACGCTCTGCGGCTTTAACAGATTTCACGAATTTTGCGACTGCAGAACCAGATTTGTTCATAAATGTCTCCGGAAGAATGATGGCAACGGCAGTTTTACCCACCATACCGCCCGCAGCGAGTGATTTTGACTTTGCATCCTCTCGCCATCCATTCAAATGTGCCGCTTTTGCGAAATATTTAACTGCCATCCGCCCGGCATTATGCCGCGTGGAGTCATATTTCTCTCCTGGATTGCCCAAACCAACGATAACCCATGCCATAAGACGACATTCTATCAGAAAAATAGCGTAAAACAGAGACATCCGGCATAAAACACGCTTCGGCGTGTGTTTTACGGAGACTAGTGAGCGCGACGGCGCGAACTCGAGGAATTTTTCAGCAGAAAAATATCCGTACTCCGAAAAATATGCGCCGAAACGTGTTTTTAACATAAAATCTCCGAAGCAACACTTCAATTACTTGGTGTCAATCCCATACACGGAGTACAATCTATATTCATGAATGATCCTTTGATGCAAAAGAACTCATCACTGGATGCATCAACTGAATCTCCTTCCTCTTCCCGCCCTCTTCTCTTCTATACCGTTATCGCATTAGGTCTTGCGCTCTTCATTCGCTTCTTCATCGCGGCTCCATTCGTCGTTTCGGGCGCTTCAATGGACCCGACATTCGACGATTGGCAGTATCTCATCATTGATCGCGTCTCTTATGAGCTCGGAGAGCCTCAACGCGGAGACGTTATCGTCTTTGACCTCCCTGAGAACCCCTCGAAGTCACTCATAAAGCGAGTCATCGGCTTGCCGGGAGAGACTGTCGTCATCACAGGCAACACTGTGCGTATACGAAACACGGAAAATCCGAACGGTTTCGTGCTCGATGAACCATATCTCGATCCTGAAAATCTTGGGGGCGCAAACAACATCGAATCTACTCTTGGTCCTAATCAATATTTTGTGTTGGGCGACAATCGCCATGTATCCGCGGACTCGCGCATCTGGGGGAAACTGCCGCGTGAGTTCATTGTTGGGCGTGCGTTCCTACGATTGTACCCTTTTGACCATATCGGCGTACTTCCCGGAGAAGCACGGTACGGAGAATAATTTAAAAATTAAAGTGTAAAAATTAAAATGACAATCCAAAATCCAAAATGGAAAAAGGATTTTAGCATTTTGCACTCTTATTTTGCATTTTGATATTTGCATTTTGCATTTCTTATGATACGTCTTAAGGACACTCGACATTCTAATACTGCGGCATTTCTGAACTCCGCGATCGCTATCGCCGAATATTACGGATTCACACCACTTGAAGAAACTCCGCCGCCACGAGAAATGCGTTCTGCGGAGGCTTTGCGACTACTCACAAAAAAGAACGATTCAGAGATCATGTTCGCGCGCCGTGAAGAGCGGCCGCTCGCAGTCGCAGCACGACGATGTGCCATTCGCGCGCGCGGAAGCGGAAGCGCAATGCTTACGTGGAGAACAAGTGGAGGTTCTGCGAAAGAGCGTTCTGGCATACCTGCCGTCGCTCTTGAATTGCACGTTGTCGGAAACTCATCCGCGATCGCAGAAGCACTTCTCATTGTTGTTACAGATGCTATTGCGCATGAGGCAGGAATTGCACGGCGCGTGCTCTCCATCAACAATATCGGTTCTCCTGAATCATCGAATCGTTTTGTCCGCGACGTGAGCACGTACTTGCGCAAACACATTGAGTCCATCAGCCCGACACTCCGCCCGCGTGCAGCCACTGATCCCCTCGGAACGCTCATCCAACTCATCGAACGCGGACACCCTGGTGTCATGAGAGCACCACAAGCGATGGAATACCTAACGGAAGAGGAGCGCCGGAGATTCTGGGAGATATTGGAGTATTTGGAAGCGTTCGGGATTCCATACGAGCTTTCTCCGCATGTTTTGGGAAGTAGAGACTGCTGGGCACATTCTCTGTACGAGATATCAACTATCGATGAGGAGACAGGGGGTCATATCCCTCTTGCCTTCGGTGGGCGTTACGACCCTCTGGCATCGCGTTTTGCACGTTCGTATTTGCCTTCGGCGATGATAAGCATCAGCTGTGAGATACGCGGCCGAATACCCGCACAAACAGGTCCGCGTGCGAAACGAGAACGGCCTGCTCCTCCCTCCATTTATTTCGCTCACCTGGGACCCGAGGCGCGCCGACGGTCGCTCTCCATCATAGAAACTTTGCGCAAAGAGAACATTCCAGTCCATCAAGGCCTTCTCTTCGACAGGATCGGCGAGCAAATGGTTATCGCGCAGCAGCGATCAGTTCCCTACATTCTCATCATGGGTCACAAAGAGGCGGTCGAGGGAACGATACTCGTACGCGAAGTGGCCACAAATTCCCAAGAGGCAGTTCCACTCCCCGAACTCACGAATTACCTCAGGCGACATCGTATGGATACGTCGAAAGCCCTCGTACACTAGCTTCACCCCGACACTAACTTTGGCATAATTTTGCGAGACACGTTTGGAGTATCACGGCATACCAACTGATACAAACGTATTCGGAGTATAAAGATTCCTTCACGACAAAATAGAGCGATGCCAAAGTTAGTGTCGGGGCTTCACTTTTCCCTCCACCTGTGCTAGAGTCCTCATTCATGTCCATCAATGTAGAAGTGAGCAAAACAGGAAGTGAAAGCGCCTTAGCGACGATCCGAAAATTCAGCCGGAAAGTCCAAGGGACAGGCCTTGTGAAAACGGTGCGTAAGCGTCGCTACTTTGCACGTGACTCATCAAAAATAGTTAAGAAGAAACGAGCGCTCAAACTTTTGAAGCGCAGAGCCGAATACCGACAACTCTTAAAGGAAGGGAAGGTGGTCGAAACACCTCGCCGCGGTTCATACGCCCCTCGGAGTCAAAGCACAGGCCAGAGCGAAGCGTCTTCCTCAACGCGGTTTGGCGAGGGCACTCCGATCGCTCACTAGATGAAGGGTCCTATTATCGAAATACGGAATATTACACGCGGGAAAGCCCCGCGTGTTCCGTTCAAGAGAATAGTGGGAGATATTTTGCCTAAAAGGTATCGACTATCCCTCTGCTTATGCGGCGATACTCTCTCGCGTCGCATGAATCGCACGTACAGGAAAAAGACCTATGTGCCCAACGTCCTTTCTTTCCCACTCCGAAAATACGAAGGAGAGATCTTCCTCAACGTACGCAAAGCAGGGCACGAGGCGCGAGTTTTTGGCGTATCCCCTCGTGATAGAGTCGCCCTTCTCTTCGTGCACGGATGCTTTCATCTTTTCGGCCTGAAACACGGAGACAAGATGGAGCGGCTCGAAAAACAAGTGTTGAAAAAGTTCGGCTTCAAAACAGTCTAGGTTGTTGTGGTGAAATAGATGGTACTGCTATCCCCTGATTGCTCGTTTTTGAACCCTTTTGACGCGCTACAATAGAGTCCAATGGCGCGCAGGATCTACGCTGGTGTTGATATTGGCAGTTCGTATGTGAAGGTCGTCATTGCTGCGCCCGCGGAAAACTCTGAGCTCCCGATGCATGTCCTCGGCACCGGCACTGCGCTATCGAAAGGTGTCCGCCACGGCTACGTCACTAACGTAAAAGAAGCCGCGAAAAGCATCCGCGAGGCTCTTATGCGTGCGCGTTCTGCGGCCAAAGTATCTGTGCGAAGCGCACGACTCGCCTTGGGTGGCATTTCTCTAGACGATGTTCGCTCTACTGGCGAAATTACTCTGACCCCTTCGGGTGGAATCGTTACCGAGCGTGAGATAGAACGCGTCGTGAATGAAAGTGAGAAACGCGCAGCATCAAAATTGGTAAACCGTTCCGTGCTTCATACTATTCCTCTTGAGTTCCGCGTTGACGGACAGAAAGTCTTCGGTAAGCCACACGGACTTCAGGGTACAAAACTTGCCGTGGAGACACTTTTTATAACAGTTCTCGGAAAACACTACGATGACGCGGTGGAAGCTGTCGAAACTGCGGGAGTCGAAGTAGAAGGGGTGATGGCCTCACCTCTTGCGGCAAGTTTCGTAACACTTTCCAAAGCGCAAAAGACAGCCGGGGCAATTCTCGTAAACATAGGCGCGGAAACGCTTTCCACTATCGTTTTTGATAACGACGTTCCCGTTTCTGTAAAAGTATTTTCTGCCGGCTCTTCTGATGTCACGAATGCCATCGCACTTTCATTCCGCATCCCACTCGGAGAAGCAGAACAAATGAAGCGCGGAGCAGTTACGGGAAGCGGTATTACTCCGCAAAGGATAAACGTAACGGTCACGACACGACTACGAGATATGTTCTCTCTCATTAATGTGCACTTGAAAGCAATCGGACGTCAACGGCTTCTCCCAGCGGGTATCGTCCTTACAGGTGGCGGAAGCAGCTTGGCGCTTGCGGCCGAAGTCGCAAAAGCAACACTTAAACTTCCTGCGCAGGTCGCGCAAATCGGATTTCTCCCTCGCTCTTCGGGGATCGATGCAACGTGGGCAGTTGCATATGGGCTTTGCCGTTGGGCATACATGGAAGACACCGCGGACAGTAAACACTCTCTAGGAGACATTGTTCGACGCGCGGGAGAATCTGTGAGGCGCGCGATACGGTCGCTTCTGCCGTGAACTAGTCAGTAGAAAGTAGTACGTGGTCTGTAGAAAATCCAGTAGAAAAAGTTGCTTTCAAGCACTACCATATATGGTAGTGCTGGATATCTCGTAATAGAAGTGGAGATATAAAAACAGAAGACCGCCGTAAGAGACAGTTCAACGCCGTTGAGTTTCATCTCGTGTCTCGTCCGTTTTCGATGTTCACCAACACACAAATTACCAGGCGAAATTGAACCATAATGAAGAGATTGGGTCAAGTTTGCCCTCTTACCGAAAGTGCTATGATAGCGGGAACATGACCAAGCAAGTCAAACCGGATGTAGAGTCATTTGCACGGATACGGGTAGTGGGAGTTGGCGGTTCCGGAGGAAATGCGGTCAATCACATGGTCTCAAGCAACGTTTCTGGCGTTGATTTTGTCGCTGTGAATACTGATGGCCAAGACCTCCACAAATCCAAAGCGAAACGGAAGATCCACATCGGAAAAAATCTGACGCGCGGACTGGGCACCGGCATGAATGCCGACCTCGGCAAGCAGGCAGCCGAAGAGACGCGTGAGGAGATACAAGACGCGATAAAAGGCTCCGACATGGTATTCATTACCTGCGGCATGGGTGGCGGCACGGGAACAGGTGCTGCGCCAATCATCGCAAAGATCGCGCGCGAACTAGGCGCGCTTACAGTAGGTGTTGTGACAAAGCCGTTCAGCTTTGAAGGTGCCCAACGCGGACGCCTCGCGGACCAAGGTATCGCGGAGCTTCGTAAGGCTGTCGATGCGGTCATCATTATCCCGAACGACAAGCTTCTCGCCATCGTTTCTCGCGATACTGGCATCAAGAATGCTTTTGCTATGTGTGATGATATCTTAAAGCAGGCCGTAGAAGGCATCTCCGACCTTATCACGCAAACAGGTATCATAAATGTCGACTTCGCCGACGTGCGCGCCGTCATGCAGAACGCTGGTTCTGCTCTTATGGGCATCGGGACCGCGATGGGTGAGAAGCGCGCCGAGCTTGCAGCGCGCGCCGCCATCAACTCTCCGCTTCTCGAAGTTTCCATTCACGGTGCGAAAGGTGTTCTTTTCTCTATCGCAGGCGGCGACGATTTGGGTATGCTCGAAGTACAGGATGCAGCGAATGTCATTACCGAAGCTATCGATCCAGATGCGAAGGTTATTTTCGGCGCTGTTACCGACAGTACTCTGAAGAAAGGCCAGGTGCGCGTGACCGTCATCGCAACCGGTTTCCCGGAAAGCGGAGTTCGCTCGTCGCTCTTCGGCGTCTCACAGCGCATCGCGGCAAAGAAAGACCAGGATGTACCCCCGGCCTCAATGCGTATGCGTACTGAAGAAAGGCGTGTCAACGAACATTTCACTGATAAGCCCGAGAGGATGACAAAAGAGCCGGTGAAGTCTGAAGCTGTACGCGACAGAGTGGAGACAGACGAAGACGGGTGGGGTGGATTGCCTTCTTTCTTGCGACGGAAATAATCACTAGCCACGTTGGTTCAGGATGTAGTAACATGCTGTGTAAGCCGCTAGTGACTACACCCTAGTGGCTATCTACTTTATATGAACGATCTGATCATCATCGGAGGCGGCCCGGCAGGAGCTTCTGCAGCCGTATATGCGGCACGTAAACAATTACAGACTCTTCTTATTCTTGAGGACTGGGGGGGGCAAAGCGCCATCTCCTCAGAGATACAAAATTGGATAGGAACTCCCGCTATTTCGGGAGCTGACCTTGCCGATAGTTTAAAGAAACATGTGGAAACATACACGGGTAATTTCTTGACCATACTCCGGCCCGCGCGCGCCGTTTCGCTTGAGGACGGAAAAGATTCCATCATCGTCCATGTAAAAGACGGCTCGCATCATGAGGGGCGGGCCATTCTCATAACGACAGGCGCACGCCGCCGCGCGCTTAACATCCCCGGTGCGAAAGAGTTTGACCAGAAGGGTCTTACCTACTGCGCTTCGTGCGATGGGCCCTTGTTCGATGGTAAAGATGTCGCCGTCATTGGTGGCGGAAACGCAGGCTTTGAGACAGCTCTCCAGCTCCTTGCCTACTGCAAGAGCGTTACGCTTTTCCACAGAAGCGACAAATTTAAAGCAGACGAGATTAACGTCGAGGTTGCGCTTAGAAATCCTAACATGCGGACCATTAAGAACGCAGAGCCTACAGAGGTAATCGGA
>CAYIJQ010000005.1:4425-7877 GCA_964363795.1 uncultured Candidatus Saccharibacteria bacterium | reverse complement strand
GAGCCGCCGGGCTGAATGATGGCGGTCGTTCCTGCATCGTGAGCGGCTTGCACCGTGTCGGGAAACGGAAAAAAAGCATCGGAGGCCATCACCGAACCCTGAAGTGAAAGTTTTGCGTCGGCTGCCTTTAGAGATGCGATCTTTGCTGAATACACGCGGCTCATCTGTCCCGCCCCAATACCAACTGTCGCGCCGTCTTTCGCGTACACGATCGCGTTGGATTTCACATGCTTGCACACGGTGAACGCGAACGTTAGATCATTCATTTCTGATTCCGTGGGTGTACGTTTCGTGACAACTTTTCCTCCGGAGGAGGATCCGCCTTCGGTGGATGGTCTATCCTCAAAAACCTTCTCATCGCGGCTCTGTACTAAGATGCCACCCGCGATCGAACGCATCGTGAGGCTCGGCTCTTTTGGATTAGGCATGCCATCCGTCAGAAGAACGCGAACGTTCTGTTTCTCTGAGAGGACCTGGAGCGCCTCCTCGTCTGCCTTCGGCGCAATAACAACCTCTAGGAATATTTTCACAAGCTCACGCGCACACTCGGCGTCAAGTGGACGATTCAGAGCGACGATGCCGCCAAAAGCAGAGACCGAATCACAGGCGAGTGCTTTCATGTATGCCTCGCGAGGATTGACGCCGAGCGCAACACCGCACGGATTCGTGTGCTTCACGATTACTACAGCGCATTCTTCGAATTCGGTAACGCACTCAAACGCGGCATCCGCGTCGAGAATATTGTTGTAAGAAAGCTCTTTCCCCTGCACCTTATGAGCTCGCGCGACCCCAGGACGTGAATTCCCTGGTTCAAGATAGAGCGCCGCCTTTTGATGCGGATTTTCCCCGTATCGAAGGGTTTCGGCGCGTTCGAACTCAAGTTTCAATTTTTCAGGAAACTCCGGTTCGGCTTTCATTTTTCAAGTGTAGCATAGCTAATGCCAATGCCATTAGCGTGATGGAAATATCCCGAAAAAGAACCTGAAAATTTGGCAGATTGAAGACGACGATGCTAAGAAGCATCCCGGCCGCAGCGAGCGAAGGCCAGAATATCTTCCAGCCCGAGAGGATCCACAATGCAAGAACGATCTCGACAACGCCGAACACATGGAGAAGTACGGGATCGGGTACATATCCTTTGACGAACGCCGGGAAATAGCCGATCCACGCATACGGATCAAGAAGCGCATTGAGAGGTGGATATAGGAATGCAAATGCAACACCTCCTCGAAGCGCGTAATCCACCAGTAGCTCTCTCTCCATGCTGATTGTTGCGAACGTGCTTGTCCCGAGCTTATCGAGACGGTCGGTCTATTCAACAACAACGCTGCCGTATATCGAGGCATGCAAGTGATCGTGATAGTTCCAAGTCCCCACTTTATCGAAGATGAAGGAGTATGAATCCCCGCCTGCGCACTGGTCGAAAGCGTTGTTTACCCCAGCCGCGCAGTGTTCTTGCAGGCTTGTCCCGGCATACACCGTGTGAGTTGGGTGTTGCGCGGAAGCGACCCACATTGAAGTATCGCCAATATTGGTCCACGTAACTGCGCCTCCTTTCTTAATAGTTACTTTCGCAGGCGAGAAGCTCGAACCATTATAGGTAACCGTCGCGGCAAGCGGTGCGTCCGAGGAAGTCCCGGCACCGGCATCTTCAAGCACCCCGTCTTCCATCACGGCCCCGCCCTTTATTGCATCTTGTACGGACCCTGAATCATCTGTTATTTCTGAATCAGACTCCGTCATTTCCTCTACCCCCGTGTTCTGGCTTTGCCACCACCAGTACCCTCCGCCGAGCACAATCACAATGATTGCAACCCAAAGAAATTGTTTTTGCATAATGAAATTTCTCTAAAACTCTTAATACCGCCATTATACCATGTTCACTTTTTCTGCCGTGCGATAAACTCCCGTCCGTGACCGATATCTGTATTGACCGGAATATTATTCGAACAAAGCTCACATTCGCTTTCACTCCAAGAATCCAACTGTAACTTGACGAGAGACAAGAATTCCGGAGGGCTACCAACGTCTTTTTTCTCGACGTTTCCTCTGTTGCAAATTACGACTGCCGCGACAACGTTCGCCTGAGAGGCGCGCGCCGCTTCAACGACTTTTTTGAGAGAGCCCCCTGTGGTCGTCAAGTCTTCGACAACGAGCGTCTTTTTAGATGCGATGACTTTTTCGTATCCACGCTTTATCACAAATCCCCCCTGTCCATCCTTATCGGCGAACGCAGCGTAGACTTCTTTGCCCGTTATTTCCGTAAGATGGTACGCAACCCACTGTGAAAGTATTGCAGCACCTACTGCAGGGCCAATAACGACTTCAACTCCTTTTTTGGAAAAATGTTCCGCGATCGCGCGGCACAAGCGCGAGAGGTCGTGTGTGTGCGTATACAACGCATCTTTATTGACATAAGAATCTCCGTGCCTTCCCGATGTAAAGACGAAGTGCCCGCTTCGAAAAGCGCCGACGTTCTGTAAAATTTCCAACACCTCTTGTTCATCAATCGCCATACATGTTTTATCCTACCATCGCTTTTTTGATACGGTTAAGAAAAGTTTCCGCTTTCGCTCGCGCGGCATCCGCAAAGTCCGGCCCTTTCGACGCGAAGATAATTGAGCGGGATGCTGTAACAATGATGCCCTTCCCGCGATTGTCCTTGCCTGCGAGAACAGCTTCCTCGACCTCGCCCCCCTGTGCCCCGACACCAGGTATCAAAATGGGCATATCGCCGACAATAGTCCGAACTTGCCTGAGTTCATCTGGATACGTCGCACCAACGACGACGCCACAATTACTGTTCGTGTTCCACTTTTCGGAAACAAGATGCGCGACCCTCTTGTAAAGCGGCTCTCCGTCGACCATGAGATCCTGTAATTCACCTGCGCCTTCATTCGACGTGCGACAAAGAACAAAGACTCCTTTGTTCGTGTCATCAAAGAATGGCTTGAGAGCTTTTCCTCCAAGATATGGATGGACCGTTATTGCGTCCATCTGCAAGTATTGAAATGTCGCTTCTACATACCTATTGTTCGTACTGTCGATGTCCGCACGTTTGGCATCAAGAATAACGGGAACTTCGGGAGCTTGGTCAAGAATGTATTGTGTAGTTTCGCGCAATGCCGCGAATCCCTCGTCACCGTGCGCCTCATAGAACGCACTGTTCGGTTTGTACGCACAGACGAGATCTTTTGTCGCATCGACTATGGCGCGATTGAACGCTACTATCGTCTCGCGATTATTCTCCTTTCGAGAACTCTCCGGTATTTTCTCCAAATCAGAGTCGAGTCCCACGCACAAGAACTTATCGCTGTTCCACTGTTTTTCAAGAAGCTCCCGAAAATTACGGCTCATTGGAGATTATCCTATCACAGGGTCGACGTAGTCTCGAGCCCAGACACCAAGGGAGGCATTGTTACGAGTACGTGCTACGTAATCGAACGCGACTG
>CAYIJQ010000005.1:0-4325 GCA_964363795.1 uncultured Candidatus Saccharibacteria bacterium | reverse complement strand
AGAGATTATGCGGAATAACAATTAAAGTTATGCCTACTTTGGTGTATGGGCGAGCTCAGACACCAAGGGAGGCATTGTTACGAGTACGTGCTACGTAATCGAACGCGACTGTAACCGCAGTTGTCGTTGAAATAATTAAGAGATTATGCGGAATAACAATTAAAGTTATGCCTACTTTGGTGTATGGGCGAGCCCAGAAAGTATCTTGGATATGACCTCCTCTAAATTAAGTTGCTCGGTGTCTATCGTTGTATGAGCGTTCTGTTCGTACAGTGGATGCCGTTCGTCGTACAATTCGCGAAGCGTCTTTCTACCAAGGCCGATGATGGCACGCGGCGGCTTTTTCTCTAGCCTCGATTTGATGATTTGAAAAGGGACGCGTAAATAGATAACGGTGGACACATCTTTCAAATGCCGTAGAGCCTCTTTTTGATAGGCAACACTGCCGGGAGGCGAGATCAGAAGATTGTCTTTCCCCACTGTCCCTTCGATTATGAGCCGTTCCTCTTCTTCGACATACCGCTTCTCACCGAGTTCCTCCAAAATATCTTGAATAGACTTTCCATATTTTAACTCCCACAAGTCCCTGTCTACATCCAGCATCGTAAGGCCGAGTTTTTCAGAAAGCCGCCGACCGATATAGCTCTTCCCCGCTCCCGCCATTCCGATAAGCGTGATGTTCATATGTTCGTGCCACTGTAACTGAAGGGCTATGTGAAATCAATTGCTACTTCACTATGATGCGCTTCTCCTTCGAGTATTTGTAGAGGGAGAAGCGGACAGAATGGGGTCGGGGAAACTGGGTGTTTCCCCATCTCCGAGAGCAGCGATTCCGCCTCTGCCAGTTGGCGAATCGCGGACGAGTGTTTGACTAGACTAGTGGGTTCTCAAAAACAAAAGCCGTGGCTACTGCAACGGCTTTTGTTTGTCCCATGGAAAAACGACCCATTTGTCGACCTTACGGACGTGATAATCCGGCAAATATTCGCAGTGCTTTTTGTTGACAAAGAGCGTTGCAGTTTTTAGTTCCCCTATCTTGTAGTCTCGAATGAGTATTTTGGAAACATGCTTCAATGTTGTGCCTCGATCTGCTATTTCGTCCACGAGAAGAACCCGCTTGCCCCGCAAATCTACTTTCGGAAGCGCTGTCACTTTGAGCTTACCCTGCTTGCGTTCGCTGTATGAACGCGCAGATACGACGGCGACATTTTTGGTGTCGAATTCTTTCGCTACGAGTGCGAGTGGGAAAAGTCCGCTGACCGTGATGCCTACGAGATAGGCCGGTTTAAATCCGCTCAAGCGGACGGAGCGGGCGAGTTTCGAGGCTAACTGCTCCACTTGCCGCCACGAAAGTTTTATGGCATCCGGATTCATATTCAACGCTCGTTCCAATTATAGCGCGAGAACGACGAGTATACGCACGCTGAAAGTTCTTGCTTTGAGAAGAGCGTGGTAGGCTAAGGCAACGTCTTTTGCTCGGACAGTGCGAGAGATGTTTTATTGGCGACGTAGAGCGAGCGAAATGAACATGGGGATATGTTCATTTCCGAGCCGAGAAGATAAGGAAGTTCCCTTTATTTCATATATCGATCGCAAAGCATACTATGTTGGTGGCATATAAGCGTACTGAAGGCGATACGATCCCTCGAGAAGTGAGCGATATCGGTTCGGGAGAATGGGTGCGTCTTGAAGAGCCTACTAAGGAAGAAATACGAGAAGTCTCCTCCTCTCTCGGGTTGGATGAAAGTCTCATTCACGACGCGCTAGACCCTTTTGAGGCGCCACGCTTCGAGGAGCAGGATGGCAATGTATACATTTTCCTCCGCTACGCTTTTAGTAAGGAACCCGCGGGTACGGCCCCGTTCCTTATCGTTCTCACAAAAACTGCGCTGGTGACCATCGCCTTGGGCACGCCATCGTTTTTGGAGCGCCTCGCGTCGAGCGCCGTCCCGTTCCGCACAACCGAGCGAACGAGGCTCCTCATTCTTTGCATTGCGGAGATAACGGCACGGTACGTCGCGGCGATGACCAACATCAGACGCGCGGTAAATCGCAGAAAACACCGCATCGATGAAATGTCCGAAGCGGATATCGTGGAATTTGCGATGCACGAAGGAGCGGTGAACTCGTTCTTGGATGCGCTCGTTCCTCAAGCAAGCGTACTCGCAAAGATCGCTGCAGGAAAGACCGTTCAAGTCTCTCCTGATGAACGAGAACTGACGGAAGATGTCATTCTTTCGACCACTCAATTGATAGAGCTTGGTCGCTCTATCTTAAAGACGATGGAAAATACACGCGAAGCTTACACCGCCATTTCGACACAGCAGCTGAACCGTGTGATACGAATGCTTACGGCGCTGACTGTCCTCGTCACGATACCGAACGCGATTACCGGCTTTTATGGGATGAATGTCTTGCTCCCCGGCGCGGATTCTCCATTCGCGGCCGTGTTGATACTATTCGGCATTGTAACTGCACTTGTGATAGTCGTTGTTCTATTCGGAAAAAAAGGCTGGTTCTATTAGGCCACCGGATCTCTTGCGAGAAGCGGGAGAGCCCGGAGATGCTCTTATCGTTACGCTCACTATGGCGCTCGTTGCCATCTGAGATCGATACCTCTTATTTCACTTTTGGTGTGCAGCGCAAACACTTTTTCTGGTCTATTCTCGTTTTGATGTATTTCCCCCCGCAGTCGCACACCAAAATGACCGTGATGTGCGGTTTTTCTATCCATCTGCCATCTTTGAGAAAATTTTTTGACATAATGAGGAGCAGTTTATTCGATGAATGTCAGCGCCTTGCCTCGCTTCCCAGCACGGCCCGTGCGGCCGATACGGTGTACATAGTCTTCGTAACTCATCGGTATGTCGTAGTTGATGACGTGGCTTACGTCGTCGATATCGATACCGCGCGCTGCGACATCGGTAGCAACCAGCACCTGAACATGATTGCCTTTGAAAAGTGAAAGGGCGCGCTGTCGGTGATTTTGATTTTTATTCCCATGAATGGATTCTGCTTTGAAGCCTCGTTGCGCCAAGGCTTTTGAGAGCTTTTCCACGCCATGTTTCGTCCGGCCAAATACCAAGACCTTCCTGAATTCCGGCCGTATCAAAAGGTCGTGTAATACATCGACTTTCGTTTTTCCGTTCTCTATGCGGACGATATCTTGGTCGACACCTGCGGCGGTGTCGCCGGTTTTTACCGAGATATGCACTGGGTCAGCGAGGAAATCACTAATGAGCGCTTCTATGTCGCGTGAGAGTGTTGCCGAGAAAAAGAGCGTATGCCGTACTTTTGGCATATGGGAAAGGATGAGTTTCATATCTCTGATGAACCCCATGTCGAGCATTCTGTCAGCCTCGTCGAGAACAAGCGTGCGGAACTTGGAGAGATCGAGTGCGCGGCGATTGATGAGGTCTTTGAGTCGTCCTGGCGTCCCGATGACCATGTGCGGATCGCGGCGCAATGTCGCTATTTGTCGGCCGATATTAGCCCCACCAACGCACGAAACTGCACCAATGCGGAGAGAGTCGGCAAATCCCCAGAATTCCTCTTCTATTTGGAGTGCGAGCTCACGCGTCGGAACCATGATGAGGACGCGTTCTTTCCGATCCTGTAGAATTTTATGTATGAGAGGTATAAGAAACGCGCCCGTTTTCCCCGTCCCGGTATTTGCGATACCTACAACATCCTTACCCGCGAGCGTATGCGGTATCGAACTGTCTTGTATCGGTGTTGGCGTCAAGTACCCTTTCTTTGAAATATTCTTCTTAAGTGCTTCTTGAATGGCAAAATCGTCGAAGCGATGTTTCGGAGTGAAAGTCTCGACCGCTCCCGCTGCAGTGCCTTTGTGTATGAAGCGTGATACGTCGATACGCTGGCCGCGATGCGGCGTGCGATTCCCTCCGGGTGAGCGCCGCGGAGCGTGCCTAAATCCGCCACGGCCGCCGTATGGCCGTGCATGTGAAAAGCTCCGACCCCTGCTCGCCGGCCTTCGCGCCTGTCTGTTATAAGTACTCATCATATGTATAGCCCGATAACGGGCTTCTCCGTTCCGCCATCCGCCGGAGAGGCGGAGGCAGAGTACGGACTAAAATAGTGTCAAACTACCTGTAGTGAGCTTGTCGAACTATCTCGAGAGAGTTTCGTCCCAATGTTTGCTTCAGAGACGGTCTTGGAATCTCCCAAGACGAAAAAACCAATAGAGAGGGTTAGACAGGGGCAATAATAACAGAAAGAGATTTTTTGTCAATGGACATGGGGTACTGAGTGGGCCCGGACGCACGCATGTACTTACATGCGCCGTTTTCCGGGCCCTTGAAATG
>CAYIJQ010000004.1:2161-15943 GCA_964363795.1 uncultured Candidatus Saccharibacteria bacterium | reverse complement strand
GGCATCGACAAAAATCCCGGCTGCATTCATTCGGTTTACTACCGGAATAAGTGGACGCTCGATCTTCTCGAACACCTCGAGAAGACGTCCGGTCTCGCGCAGTTCTGTAAATATCCGTTCGCGCGCCTCATCGAAATCTTTCGATTTTGTATGGTGCAAAATGTCTTCCAGCGTTGGATTCGTCAGGTCAGAATGCAACAGCCACAGTGCGATCGCAACTTCTTTCTGCGCCTGTTCTGGAACAGAAGGTGCAAAGGCTAAAGATGTTTGGTTCTCTTTGTCTTTTGCTTCATTCGGAGACCTTGGATGCAGGCGGTTTTTCAGAGAGCGGAATTCAAACTCGTCACAGAGATCCGCAATCGCCTGTGCATGGTCGGCCATCCGCCAATGCTCATGTGGGAGTCCGAACACGATGGGGACATCTGTGCGAATGGAGGCGAGTTCTCTGGAAAATGCCGCATCTGCCTTGCCGTGCTTCAAAAGCTCGACCGTGCGGGATTTTATTCCTTTCTTCTCGAACTGCTTCGGGTCGCTCTCAAGTGTACGGTATATGTCCTCGACCGAACCGAACGTTTGTATCAATTCAGCGGCTGTCTTTTCCCCAATACCTCTGATGCCGGGAATATTATCGGAAGGGTCTCCTCGAAGAGCTTTGTAATCAACGATATGTTCCGGTCCGAATCCAAATCGAGCCCGGACCGCATCTTCATCGTAGAGAACCGTATCGTTCAAGCCCTTGCGCAATGTGTACACTTGAACGCGCTTTCCGCGCACAAGCTGGAGGGTATCCATATCACCCGAAGCGATAATGATATGCACCGAATCTTCTGACTCCAGTTGCTTTACTATCGTACCCAACGCATCATCGGCTTCATAGCCTGGGCTCGAATACATAGGAATGCCGAAGGCTTTAAATACTTCAGGCGCGCGTTCGAGTTGTCGGATTAATTCGGGTTCTGCTTTTACACGCTTTGCTTTGTACGCTTCAAAAAGCTCGTGCCGCTTCGTCGGGCCAGGAAGGTCACGACACGCGACGATGTAATCAGGCTTCAGCTCATTAATGAGTTTAAGGAGCATAGAGGTGAGGCCGTACAGGGCACCTGTCGGCTCACCTTTCGAGGACGAAAAATCTGGTATCGCATGATACGCGCGATGCAGTATTGCGTGCGTATCTAACAGTACGAGCCGCTCTGTTCCGTTTTTTTTCGCAACAGGTTTGTTTTTTGTCATACATTACATCAAGTAAACACACCGAAATCTACTGAGGAATTACCCCACACAAGGAATTGTAGCACCGCGCGTTTTATTCCTCTGCGCGGCTATATTTCTTGAGACTTGTATGGCGGAGGTACAGAGATTCCTGGATTGCGCCGGGCCAAATCCTCACTCGCAGTCTGTTGCGCCATCTCATTCCACGCAGTCTGAAGAAATCCTTGAAACCTCTCATCCGCTTTATCGTGTATAGCCCGACCCCATGCCCACCCAAGTGCGTGGGCAGTAACCGACGCGGGAGGAAGTTCTTGTGGCAGTCCAGCGTCCATGGCAAACGCTACGATATAAGCTTTAGTCGCAGCCTCCACTGTCTTTTGCAACTCTGGGAGTTGCTCAAGAGGAGTATTCGCATCGAACTTGGCAAATTCTGCATTGAGAACCGCAACGTAGCGAGTTGTGGTGTTCTCCTCCAGATGTTCCAACGTGCCCCTCAACGGAAGATCCGCTATACCTTTACTTTTAGTCTGGGCTTCAGCTCCAGTTGAGAAACCTGCGGCCCCCGCTACGGCTCCGCCAATGATCTTGAGAACCTTTCGCCTGTCGAGCTCTTTCTCTTCCATAATGTTTTAAGAGTAGCATGTCTTCAAAATTGAGCTCGGGAAAGAAGTGGAACTGCGACAATGCGCTACAATGTATCGAATGGCGCAGTTCAATGAGAAAAAACAAGAAGAGCGACTTGAAGAACTTCATAAGAAAGAAGAGGAGCAGCTTGCTGAAATGTTGTCACAGAAATACGGCATCGAATATGTCGATTTAACAAAAAAATCTATAGACACGGATGCGTTGCGCCTCGTCTCCGAAGCGGAGGCGCGGCAAAACGAAGTCGCCGCATTCCGGAAAATAAACCGCAAACTGCTCGTTGCAATGCGTGCACCTGAACGACAGGACGCACTTCAGAGCATTCAGAACCTTATTCATCTCGGATACGACGTTGAGCGTTACATCGTCTCCCGCGCCTCTCTCGAACACGCGTGGGATCGCTACCACGATCTCTCATACGCGACAGAAACCGAAGCGGGCGTTCTGACACTTTCTAATGAAACTATCGAGCAGATGCTCCAGAAACTGAAGACCCTTGATGACGTGCGCACAGAGATCGCTACATACGCAGGGAGTAAGGATACGCATCGCATCTCGCGAGTCCTGGAGATTATCATGGGTGGCGCCTTGTCGCTCGGCGCTTCCGACGTGCATCTTGAGCCGGAAGAGGATGGCGTGCGTATGCGCTACCGCCTCGATGGCGTTCTCATGGATGTTCTCAAATTCGACGCGCCGACATATGCATTGATCTCTTCCCGCATCAAACTTCTCTCTGGTCTTAAGCTCAATATAAAAAACGCGGCACAGGATGGCCGCTTCTCAATCGTGGTGCATGAAAAAGAGATTGAGATCCGTACATCGATCCTCCCCGGAGCGTATGCTGAAACTATCGTGATGCGTGTCCTCGACCCGACAACGATTGCGCTCCCGATGGAGCAGCTTGGATTCGACCCGTACCTCATGGAGATCTTTAGGAAGGAGATCGCGAAACCGAACGGCATGATATTGAACACGGGTCCGACCGGAAGCGGTAAAACGACTACGCTCTACGCATTCCTCCGCCAAGTGCACAAGCCAGAAATTAAGATCGTCACCATCGAAGACCCCATCGAGTATCACCTGCCAGGAATTGTCCAAACGCAAGTTTCAAAGGACTATACGTTCGCAGAAGGATTGCGGAGTACCTTGCGTCAAGACCCCGACGTCATCATGGTTGGTGAGATCCGTGACGCTGAAGTGGCTTCAACCGCGGTGCATGCCTCTCTTACGGGACACCTCGTCTTCTCGACACTGCACACGAATGATGCCGCTGGTACCTTCCCTCGCCTCATCGACATGGGGGTTAATGCTGACATTTTGGGTGCTGCGATCACAACCGCCATGGCACAGCGACTTGTGCGGCGACTTTGCCCCGATTGCCGCGAAGCGCAGCCCATCACGGGAAAAGACGCAAAAATACTGGAGCCACTTTTCAAAAATATCCCGCATGCGGAAGACTTGCCCAAAAATCGCGACACGATGTGGGTGCCTAAGGGTTGTCTAAAATGTGGTGGCCTCGGATATAAAGGTCGTATTGCGGTCGTCGAAGTTATTCTCATGGACAAGGAAATAGAGGACTGCGTTCGTCATACTTCGAGTGAACGCGATATCTGGAAAGCCGCAATGCATCAGAGAATCCGCCGCATGGCGCAGGACGGTGCGGTTAAAGTCTTGCTGGGAGTGACATCCCTCGATGAGCTCAGTCGTGTTGTCGACCTCACCGACGAAGTAATGCTGGGGTCGATAGTCTGATCGATTGTGTGCTGTTTGTGCATTAACATTGACAGCTAGACAACATCAACATCCCACGCAAATTTGCGTAGCGAATGAAAGTGGAGGGTGTTATCGTTTCAAGAGGAGACCCTTCGATGTTGCTTGAGGGTACAAGAGGTGCACACTATCGGGCGATGCTTTCATGGAAAGTTGCAACAAAATCCTAAGGATAGCGGCCGCACATGCCGCAAGCGGTATAGCCGCCACGTCCTCGGAAAAGTCACCATCGCCCGATACTGTGCATCTCTGAAAAGGGAAAAGCGGATACTGCATCCGCTCCTAAAAAACAGCATATCATATTAAAATAAATTGTCAATAGAACCCTTTGCGCCTCGCAGAAGCGAGCTGTGGAGCTTCAACGTATGAACAAACCTTCGAATGGAACGGAAAAGGTGCCCCGCTCGCTCGACCAAGCGCTTCGTCCTGCGCTTTGGGAAGAATATATCGGCCAATCTGGCATAAAAGAGAATCTCCGCATTCTTTTAACGGCAGCAAAAGGTAGGAACCACCAGCCGGAACACGTGCTCCTCTACGGACCTCCTGGTTTGGGCAAGACGACGCTTGCACATTTGATGACAAAAGAGATAGGGGCGTCGCTTCGGGGCACATCGGGGCCTGCGATAGAGCGCGTGGGCGACCTCGCTTCCATCCTGACCAATCTCTCGCCCGGTGACGTCTTATTCATTGATGAGATCCATCGTTTGAATCGCACGATTGAAGAGGTGTTGTACCCCGCAATGGAATCTGGGGTCTTGGATATTGTCATCGGGAAGGGGCCATCTGCACGAACTGTGCAATTGGAATTGCCTCCATTCACACTGATCGCTGCGACGACCCGTATTTCAATGCTCTCCGCGCCACTTCGCTCTCGTTTCTCAGGTGGAACGTTCCGCCTTAATTACTACACTGAAGGCGAGATCGCAGAGATCTTGAAACGTTCTGCAAATATCTTGAACATTAAAATTGACGCTGAATCGCTGACGGAAGTCGCGCGGCGAAGCCGCGCGACACCGCGTACTGCGAACTATCTTCTGAAACGTGCCCGCGATTTCGCCGAAGTGAACGAGGAGCCACTACATATCAAAACGGTAAAAAAAGCCCTCGCACTTCTGGAGATTGACGAGGGCGGTCTCAATCAAACTGATCGTGACATTCTCACCATCATCATCGAGAAATTCGGGGGCGGCCCCGTTGGATTAAAAACTGTCTCAGCGTCACTTTCGGAAGAAGAGGATACGATTGAAGAGGTGCACGAACCGTATCTCATGCAACTCGGACTCCTGGAGCGTACCCCGCGTGGTCGCACGGTAACAAAGAAAGGCTACCAACATGTGGGTGTTGAGATCCCGCGCGCCCAACAAAGGCTCATTTGAGACAGGTGGGGATAAGAAACTCTTCTCTACTCGATACATGTATACAATAGAGTGGCTAGTCTAGCGACAGCACGGTAAAGCACGGAGGCCTCCGCTTGCGCGGAGGCCTTTCGTGTTCACGACCATTGTGGATTAGCGGAAGGACTACTGTCGGGTTGATACGATCTTCCCTCGAGCGACTGAGAGCTCCGGCTTGCGCTAGACCCCCCAACCCCTTCAACCACTGCTCTAATCGACTGCTCCTGCAATGTCTCGATGCTTGCGCACGATAAATCCTAGGAGCTGGCTCCCGGTTCCCCACCCTTACGAGTAGTTCACCAGAACCCGCTGACGCACGGTAAAGCGCATCAGACGTATGATTTTAAAGTACGTATTTCGGGGTCGAACGTGCGAACTGCACTAAAAATCGTGGATATCCGGTGTATAACACTGTGAATAAGATACCGCACACGCACGATCTCACTATTTTCCCCTATTGAGTAGGCTTCGGACAAACGTTGTCCCGAAGTCTTCACGAGGGAGGAGATTGTACGATGGGTCGATGGGGACCAGTTTTTGCCAATACGTCTGATCCATTTCTCCACTGGAAGCTTGCAGGTACCCACCCTGTATCATCTGCACTTTCAGAGCGAGGATTGTATCTGTTTTTGTAGCTTCAAATACTACCGCTGGATTCATAAATAATGCTCCTGCGACTGTCGCCTTATCTTCTAGAACTCCTCCTGCATACCCATAAGGGCCTGCAAAACCGAACGGCCTAAGTGTTGGAATTTTTCCCAAACTAATGGCCTCAGCCCCTGACGTGCCACCGTATGCATACCCATACTGATCTCCGTACACCGTTTTTCCCCACATATCGTCTGAAGGAAAAAAGTTGTCATAGTAATGCGCAAGCTCATGATGAAGTGTTTCTAACGTATATGGTGGTACATATGAGCCCATTGATTCAGTTTTTACCCATATATGTGGCGCATCTCCCCAATTTATTGAATATCCCCCTACTTTGAACTTCTCTTCTTTCTCGGACATCGGGGAAAAAGTGTAAATCGTAACCGGACCTCCCGCTTTCCAAAACGAGGGTGGGTACTTCAACAATTCATCGCCGAACGCGTCGAGGGTCGCGGCCCTCGTCAAAGGAGCAAGTGGTGTAAGTAAATCTTTTGGTATGTGCGGCGCATTAAGCAAAACATTTTGTGGAAATTCCCACGGCCGATCGAATGAGACTTTTCCACCCGTCCATCGCGTTACATCCGCTTCGATATTATCGATGCCATATACCCTATCCGCTTGCTCCCGCAGCACTTTATACGTGTCCGTAGAGATGTTTGTAACCTCAGACGGAAAGGAACGAACCGTTACTGCAACGCTTTCTCTATCTTCTCTTTTCTCACCCCAAAAAATCCCCGGGTATGCGGACAAACCGATCTTTACATAACGATACTCGACCTCACCCACGCCCGTGCCGAATAATTCCTCACTGAACACGTCGTATTTTCCTCTCGAATCTACGGCAGACGGAAACTCTCCGAGCCATGCACCACCATTCGGATCTACTGGCTTGAGAGAACCGTCCGATGAGATTAGGGCAAGCGATTTCGCAACCCCGAAAGAAGCGCCGGTAGATTTTTCGTATCCCGCTTGTAGGAATGGGCGACCTGTAAGAGTGTCATAGTACATTGTTCCCTCGAGTGTACTGATACGAGCAATATTCTTTGAAGCTTCGCCGGGAAGTTGCGCGACGGAAGAATCGGCAAGTGCATAGCGCGACTGCAACTCCTGGAGTGTCTGCGCTGATATTTGTTGCTCCAGTTGCGCGTCGAGGGCTTGCTGTTGGGAAACACCAAGCTCAGGAACATATAGCCCGGCGCACCCTCCGGCCCTCTCGCACGCAAGTTGTTCTGCCACGAGTGCGGAGAAACTTGGATCGGAAAGCAGGTTAGTTTTTGCGCTTGCCCTGACGTCGTAAGCAAGGGCACGTATTTCATCAAATGAGTAGCTAGATTTACGCTCAAGTTCCGGAGGGTGGTACTCTTCGAATGCGTCGGGGAAACGAAGCGGATCTCCTTGGTATAGCGCGGTGTCCAATCCGTCTTCTTTCCCTAACTCGTTAAGAAGACGATCTATGCTGTCTCTCGCCGACTCACCAATGAGAGCCGGCGTGTGTATCTTGTCACCAAGGGCATCGCCTATTGTATTTTTTCCCTCTCCTTCTTTGCAGGTCTGAGAAAGGGTTGAGTCATCTAAGTCTTTGTAACGAACTATGCCTGGGAACAATTTCTCTTTTGGAGTCGCCGGAGGCGGTGTATGAGTAACCTTGAGAGCATAGTACATGCTTGAAGCCCCTTGACTAAAGTCCCGGACAAGAGCAATTTCATACTCGTAGCCTGGTTCGCACTTAGCCGTCAAAACATGGTCGTCTATTTTATTACCAGTAGCCCCAGAAGAAAGGCTCGAAATGTCATATGAACTAGAAGGGGTAGCGTAGACTTGGGCGAGCTGTGTACGAGGTTCAGAACTTACTGGCGTGGAGAGTGCATATGAGAAAAACCATGCCGCAAGGGTAAGTGCCGCCAAGTTCGCAAACACCCGAAATCTTTCACGCGTGCTCATGACTGACATGATACACTCATTCGTATGAGCTATCGGGGCTTTATTCTGCTCCTTGCATACGGGTGGGCATCGTATGCCGCTGTTTTCATGTTGTGGGCTCTTCTTGCTCCGTATGGACTTGCCTACGGATGGTCCGCGCAAATCGCAAGCTACGCAGTAACAGTGCTCGCTACCTACATCGCAACCCGTTTGCTACCTGTTAAATCAACTATAGACGCTTTTGTCGCGGGACTCACGTGGGCTGGCGTACACCTCTTCCTGGACTTGGTGTATATCGTGCCCACAGCCGGCCTACTCGCCCTCGGAACCCCTTTTGTATGGATAGGCTATGCACTTGTTGTGCTTACACCACTTGTCACTGTTTCCACACGACGAGGGTTGAGTAGTGTTTCGAGATAGTATCTTTGGAAAACGTCACGGGTGGAAACCTGCGCATACCTCCTGTATAGTTTTTGAATGGGCGGGCATAATAAATGGTCTCAAATAAAGCGGCAGAAGGGTGCGAACGATGCCGCTAAAAGTAATATCTGGGGCAAACTAGGTAAGCGCATCGCGGTAGAGTCAAAGAAGGCAGGCGGCGATGTTAATTCGCCAGGCTTGCGCACCGTTATAGAAACAGCGAAAAAAGAGAACATGCCCAAAGAAAATATTAAACGTGCAGTTGCACGAGGAACCTCTGCTGAAGCGGCGGCAATGGAAGCTGTCACGTATGAAACATATGGTCCTGGAGGATGTGCGATCGTCATCGATGCATTAACGGACAGCCGCAACCGAACCGCGCAGGAGATCAAACACCTTCTTTCGAAAAATGGGCTCGCGCTCGCCGCCCCAGGGAGCGCGCTCTGGGCATTCGAGAAAACGTCTGAAGGCTACACATCGAAAACGACCGTTCCACTCTCGGATACGGACAATGAGTCCTTGATGAAAATCCTCGAGGAAATAGATGCGCATGACGATGTGGAAGAGGTTTATACAAATGCAGCGTAGGAAGTATTTATGAAAGTTCTCGCCATTGATCCGGGATTCGGGCGCTGCGGCGTCGCTGTCGTAGAAAAAACAGGTGGGAAAGAAAAACTTTTGTATTCCGATTGCATTGAAACCTCCGCAAAACTCGCGTTCGAAGAGCGACTTGCTGCAGTCACAAAAGAATGCGTACGGCTGATGAAAAAATTTACACCTGACGCGGTTGCGCTCGAGAAACTCTATTTTTCGAAAAATCAAAAAACTGCAATGCATGTTGCGGAAGTTCGTGGCGCCCTAATCGAAAGTGCAACGCGTCATCGAATACCGGTATTTGAATACACACCGGGTGAGGTAAAAAGTGCTGCGGCAGGCTCGGGTAATGCGGACAAAACACAGATGACAAAGATGCTCCACGCGCTCATCAAGATAGAAAAGGAGATCGCATTTGACGATGAGTACGACGCCATAGCCATTGGTGTAACACATCTCGCGCGAGTTCGTCATAGCAACACTGATTGAAAAACGCTACAATGCGAAAAAAAATGAGATCTCTCCGAAAACTCTGGAAGAAGTTCTTTATGTGGTTCGAGATCGCGGCCATTGGGGGGATCGCGATTGCTCTTTTCATTGTCGGCAGCGGCATTATCTGGGCAGTTCTCGTCCCCTTACCTTCTATACAGAACTTCGAAAGCCGCAAGGTCGCGGAATCCACAAAGATCTACGACCGAACTGGCAATATCATTCTTTACGACGTTCACGGCTCGATGCGGCGTACTGCAGTTCCTCTTGAGGATATTTCTATCAACATACGGAACGCGACCATTGCTATCGAGGACGCCGAATTTTACCAGCATCATGGTTTTAGGCCCCTCTCCTTTCTCCGCGCAATGCTAGTAAATATAACAACGGGCGCTTTTAGCCAGGGGGGTTCAACAATAACGCAACAAGTCGTAAAGAATACACTTTTGACACAAGATAAGACCATCATCCGCAAAGTAAAAGAGATCATCCTCGCACTACGGCTTGAGCAGGTATATACGAAGGAGCAGATTCTCGAAACATATTTGAACGAGGCGCCGTATGGGGGAACGATTTACGGCGCCGAAGAGGCGAGTAGATACTTTTTTGGCGTATCGGCTTCCAAGGTAACCTTGGCGCAAGCGGCATACCTCGCGGCCTTACCGCAAGCGCCGACGCGCTATTCTCCCTATGGAAACCGACGGGAGGAGCTTGAGAGGCGAAAAAATCTGGTGCTCTCGCGCATGGAAGAGCTCGGCTTTATCGATACAGAAACGCATAAAAAGGCGCTCGAGGAGAATGTGGAATTCCAAAGTGAGTCAGAGACAGGCATTAAGGCGCCGCATTTCGTGTTTTACGTCCGCGAATATCTGGAAGAAAAGTACGGCGTCGATGTTGTCGCGTATGGCGGGCTTCAGGTAGTAACAACGCTTGATTATGACCTTCAAAAACACGCGGAGGAAATCGTCCGTAACCGTGCTCTTGAAAATGAAAAGAATTTCAATGCTGAGAACGCGGGCCTTGTTGCGATAGACCCGAAAACCGGGCAAATACTTACAATGGTCGGCTCGCGCGGATTTTTTGATGAGGATATCGACGGGATGGTAAATGTTACCGTGACACCACAGCAGCCGGGTTCAGCTTTTAAGCCGTTCGTGTATGCAACTGCTCTTGAAAAGGGCTATACTCCGGAAACCATAGTCTTCGACTTAAAGACGCAGTTCACCGCACACTGCTTAGCAAACGACCTTGAAACGCACGACGATTGTTACGCTCCGGGAAATTACGACAACGCCTTCAGGGGGCCCATTTCTCTGCGTAACGCGCTCGCGCAATCGATCAACATTCCCGCAGTCAAAGTCCTCTACCTTGCTGGGATCGACGCGTCTATCGACACTGCCCGCGCGATGGGTATAACAACGCTCACTGACAAAGACCAGTATGGATTAACGTTGGTCCTTGGTGGCGGAGAAGTGTATCTTCTCGATATGGTGGGAGCGTATGCTACGTTCGCAAACGACGGTGTGAAAAATGTTCCCGTGGCGATCCTGACTGTAAGAGACCGGAATGGGGATATCCTCGAGGAGTATACGAGTAATCCAGAGCGTGTTATCGAGGCGCAGATCGCGCGTAGTATTTCTGACATCCTTTCCGACAATGATGCGCGTGCGCCCGCCTTCGGTCAGACCTCCGCGCTTTCTTTCACTGATTATGCGGTGGCTGTAAAAACAGGTACGACGAATGATTACCGCGATGCATGGATAGTGGGCTACTCACCCGGGCTTTCCGTCGGTGCATGGGCAGGGAACAATGATAATTCCCCCATGGAAAAACGTGTGGCGGGTTTTATAGTGGCCCCTTTGTGGCGGGAGTTTATGGACTACGCCCTCCAAAAGTATCCTCCCGAGCTTTTTACACCACCCTCCCCCGAAAGTTCGCTAGAGTCACTTCCGCCGGTCTTGCGCGGCAATTGGAATACGGACGCTTCTCAAGGGGTACACGAGATCCTTTACTGGGTGAATAAAAATAACCCACGCGGAGGACAACCCGCGAACCCGTGGGGCGATCTTCAGTTCGCTCACTGGGAGTACCCCGTATCTGTGTGGGCAGGACAACAATCTTCTTCTTCCCCCGGGAGCTTGTCCCCCGGTGGCGGCGGAAGTGATTTCACCGTTCTCGTCCCCATCTCGAATTCAACGCTTTCTGGGGCCGCCGCCATCCCCATATCAGTGGCGTACCCGGATGGGGTTACGATCTCGCGTGTGTCGTACTTCTTGAACGGTCAAAATATCGGAGCCTCCATCCAGCCGCCTTTCTATCACGCATTCGAAACTACCGTACGCGGCCCCGCTGAACTCCGCGTACTATTTGAGACATCTTCAGGACCGGTTGAGCGTGTAGTTCCGTTCACGATCCAATAAGAATCAGCTGGCGGTTCGTAGGTTGAAGCTGGAAACAGTTAAAGAAGAAATTCGGATTTGTTTTTTGCCACAAGCTACCGGCTGCAGGTTATTTATTGAGCGGCATCACGAGATACGTGAACGTCGGATCGGAAACGCCTCGAATGACAAGGGGTTTCCCGGCCCCAGCAAAACTAAGTGTTACGGAGTCAGAGCCTATTGAAGATAAACAATCTGCTAAGTATCCAATATGAAAATTAATATCTATGTCCTCCCCAGAAACTGCGGCATCAACGGAGTCTGACATTTCCCCCACATCGGCGCTTTGAGCTGTGGCCGTAAAAATTTTTCGTTTCGGATACACGTGGAGTCCTACATGCTGATCCCCTCCGGAGAATACTCGAGCTTTTTTAAGTGTCTCAGAAAAATCGTTTTTCAGGACCGTCGCTTCTGCGGCGAACGATTTCGGTATGATCTCTGTGTAGTTAGGGAAGGTCCCGTCGATGACGCGGGAAACGTACCGCATCCCATCAGCAGAAACTGTTAGTTGGGATTCGTCGATGCTTAGAGAGATTGTATCGACATTAGAATGTTCAAGTACGTGGGTTATTTCAAGCGCATGTTTTAGTGGGATGAGGATTTCTGATCCCTTTTTCCCCTTCTCCGCGCGAACTATTTTCTTTTCGGCTAACCGAAATGAATCTGTCGCAACGAATAGTATCTCGTTACCTGTGATGGATATATAAACACTCCCCAACTCAGGACGGATCATGGAGGGGGATGCCGCATAAGAAACAGTAGTAAGTCCCTGTACAAGAGATTCCTTCTGCACGACCAAATCATCGCCGTTTTCAGCCCCCCCGGGTAACACAGGAAATTCGTCGTGTGGTATTGATTTAATAAGTGTTCTTGTCCCACGTGACTCAACCACTAAATTTCCCCCCTCTGTTTTAAGCGTCACCTTTTCACCCCCAATTGATCGTAGGGTTTGTGAAAGAACACTTGCCGGAACCGCAACATTTCCGGCCTCTGTAATTTCACAAGGGATCCGTATCTCAATTCCAGCCTCAAGATTTGTCGCACGAATTAATAGTTCTTTTCCCACATCAATAAGAACGCAAGATAAAATTGGGAGTGATTCCTTTTTTCCAATTATACGTTCCGTTACCACAATCGCGTTTAAAATTTTTTCTTTAAGCACAGACATCTTCATAGGTATATGTAATAAGATTATTATTACTATTAGGGGTGTGGAAACTGTGTAAAACTAGATTTAACGCCGTAAAGAAGGAAGTGTTTCTTTGTATGAAACTGTTGAGAGTGAGGTTTGTTCTGGGGAAAGATTGTTTAAAAGTATTTTCATAAGTCAGAATTGGGGTTTATATGATACATATACAGTTGTTATACACTCACTCTCAACACACCTATGCATGTATGAGGGCGCGGATATGGTCAACTTCCTGCTCGAGAGACGTGCTTGATTTCAACTCCTCCTTAATTTTTTCACACGAATGAATGACGGTTGTGTGGTCGCGTCCTCCCAACTTCTCACCGATGGACGGGTACGAGACGTTAAATTCTTCCCGCAGAATATACATGATAATTTGTCTCGGCTTTACAACCTCCTTTTTTCGGGTCTTTTCATAAATACTCTTCTCAGCGATATCGTAATACTGAGCGATCCTACGAACCACTTCATCAACCGAAACACCGCGGGCCGGTCGCACGTTGTGCTTTATGAGCACACGCACATCTGCGAGAGAAACACCCTTCCCCTTTAGCTGGGATTTACAGACGATCATATTCAGCACACCCTCGAGTTCTCGGATGTTACCGCGCACATTCTCGGAGATAAACCGAATAACATCCTCGGGGAGTGAAAAACCGTGGTTCTCAAGTTTTGCCATGATGATAGAGACACGAGATTCTACATCAGGCTCGGGAATTTCCGCGATCATGCCCGCGGAAAAACGACCCTTTAGGCGCTCCTCAAGACCCGGCAGAAGCGCAGGGTGTTTGTCTGAAGAGAATATGATCTGCTTGTTGTTATCGTGCAATGTGTTGAAGAGGTGGAAAAGTTCCTCCTGAGTTTTTTCAGTATTCGCGATGAATTGGACATCGTCCATGATGAGAACGTCATGCTGACGATATTGGTCCTTGAAACTATTCGCGCGGCCGGCCCGCACAGCGTTCATGTAGTCAACCGCAAAACGCTCGGAGGTCACGTACAACACTTTTTTGTTCGCGTGCGTTTTCTTGAAGTGATTGCCTATCGCTTGTATAAGGTGTGTTTT
>CAYIJQ010000004.1:0-2061 GCA_964363795.1 uncultured Candidatus Saccharibacteria bacterium | reverse complement strand
TGTTCGCGTGCGTTTTCTTGAAGTGATTGCCTATCGCTTGTATAAGGTGTGTTTTCCCGTGCCCTGTTGCCCCATAGAGGAGGAGAGGGTTGTACACTAATCCGGGACGCTCGATGACTACTTTCGCCGCAGCGTGTGCGAGTTGGTTGAAAGACCCGACCACGAACGTCTCAAACGTGTAGCGAGGATTAAGGTTGTCGCGCTTATCGATGTAGAGCGTGGAGAGATCGAGGGCGTTTTGGGTGGGAGCCTGCGCACGACCAGGTTTACGCTCCTCCTTCGGCGGCGTGCGATGCACAACGTACTCGACAGCTCTAACCGTGCTATCCAGCGAACGCAGCGCCTTAAGAATGAGCTTGTTATGCTTCTCCATCAGCCACTCCTTTACGATTTTAGAAGGCACGGCGACTTGAACAACCCCGCCGTCGCGAGAGGCGACGTCAGTATTGCGGAACCATGTACGGAAGCTAGCTTCTGATGTGCCAAGTTCGATCTGGACAAGAGCATTTTGCCAAAGTTCTCGATTACTCATTTGAGTAGTAGTCATGGGAATAGTCATGCGCACAAGCCAGAGCATTATACGCACCTCAATCCGCAAGGAAAGGGTTTGATGCGGCCGTCGCAACTGTTTACAGCGTGTGGACAGAGTGGGGACAGTAGAATAGAGAATATAAAACAGTTTTTGGCAAATGCCGTAATTCACGAAGCGTCCTTTTGGGTTGCTATTTTTTGACTTTCAGCTACTATGCTTCGACATGAAACGGACCTACCAGCCCAAAAAGCGAAAGCGCGCTCGCGCGCACGGCTTTATGAGCCGTAAAAACACACGTACGGGGCGTGCAATTTTGGTGCGAAGGCGCCGAAAAGGTCGCAAGCGCCTGTCCGCATAACATAAATGCTGAAAAACAGATTGTCTCGCGCAGATCTCGCGGAGATGCGGCGTGCGCAGGTTCGGCGGGTGCATGGAACGTACTTTTCTCTTATCGCGAAACGTATTTCCGGAGGCAAGCATTCGAAATTTACTTGCGCGGTCTCGACGAAAGTGGCTCGAAAGGCAGTCGAGCGCAATCGCATCAAACGTCTTTGTCGAGAAGCGGTCCGTAACATGCTTGGAGAGTTGAAACAACCCCTTGCACTTGTCTTTTATGCAAAACGAGAGGCCACGCGAGCGTCTCATGGCGATGTTACGCGCGATATTGAAAAACTGCTCTCGCGAGTAGTGTAATGTTCGGGGGTGTATAACAGGCGGAAGACGGCCCGCCCTATCCATAACCCACGACAGAGTTGAGTTACTACGAAGTCAGTTGATTCTTTTCGCCTCGCTCCGCATACGACTCTTTTTCTGTTTGTAAGGTTGTGATTCGGGGTATACAATCGCTCCAATGGTATCAGCGGCTTTCGGTACTCTTATCTATGAGCCCTTGTATAACGGGCTCGTATTTTTAGTCGGAATAGTTCCTGCACACGATGTCGGGATTGCCGTCATTCTTTTGACAATACTTGTGCGGATCATTCTTTTCCCTCTTTCCCGCCGCGCGGTCGCGACCCAGATAAAAATGAAAGAGATTGCACCCAAGGTCGAGGCTCTCAAGGAAAAATATAAAGACCGTAAAGAAGAACAGGGTCGAGCGATACTCGCGCTCTACAAGGAAAACGGCGTGCACCCTTTCGCAAGCTTTGGACTTCTCCTTGTGCAACTCCCTATCCTCATCGGACTCTATTGGGTGTTCTCGCACGGCGGATTGCCCCAAGTGGACGCATCCCTGCTCTACCCGTTCGTATCTGTCCCACAAGGAATAGACATGGTTTTTCTCGGGTTTATGGCGATGGATGGGCATAGCATTATCCTCGCGTTTCTTGCGGGTGCGACGCAATTTCTTTACACACGCCTCTCGATGGGACGGCGGTCTTCTTCCGCAAGTCCTGCAGGCGCATCATTTTCGACTGATATGGCTCGCAGTTTCGACCTTCAGATGCGGTACATACTTCCTGTCATGATCGCAGTCATTTCTTATTATGTCGTTGCGGCAGCACCGCTCTATTGGGCGACAAGCAATCTTT
>CAYIJQ010000003.1:14855-17631 GCA_964363795.1 uncultured Candidatus Saccharibacteria bacterium | reverse complement strand
GATTTCAATCAAGCTGTTCCTCACGGCTCATTCCGCGAGGCCTTGATCGAGCCAATAGCTGGTTTGGACCCAGCGTGCCTACACAGCAACCTACCCCCTCTCTATTTCTAAGTCAAATCGCGCATGTGAATCCAGATTTCTGTTATAATCTTGTGCATGACTTGTGTTAACTACGGACTACGTACTACGCACTACGTACTGGCCTTATGATTTTGACCTACCACACTGGTGCATGCATACGAGCTCAAGCGGGCGATACGACGCTCGTCTTCGCTCCCATTTCCAAACAGTCCAAAAATTTCAAACCGACCAATTTCGGTGCAGACGTAGCGCTCGTTCCGCTCAACCATCCAGACATGAACGGCACTGAAGAAGCGGGTCGTGGAGATAAGCAGCCGTTCGTCATTTCCGGCCCTGGAGAGTTTGAAATTAAAGACGTAACGGTGATGGGCTTTGCGTCAGGCTCAAAGTGGGATGGAGAGCCGCGCACCAATACTATCTACTCGGTACTCTTTGATGGGCTTTCCATACTGTATCTCGGAGCGGAGGGAGAAACGAACATCCCCTCGGAAGTACTCGAAATGGACTCTCCAGATATCCTCATCCTTCCTGTCGGAGGAAATGGTGCGTTGTCTCCCGCGGACGCACAAAAGCTCGCGGTTAAACTGGAAAGTAAGATAATCATTCCTATCCTATACGACGCTCCGCCGGCTGGCGGAACACTCAAGCAGTTCCTTAAAGAAGCCGGAGAAGAAGGCACGAAGCCCGTTGATAAACTCACACTCAAGCCGCGCGACGTCGTCGGAAAAGAAAGTGAAGTGGTAGTGCTTAGTTCTTAAATATGGTCTTACAAAAAGCGGTTAACAATCTAAAGGATCGCCCGAAGGACGAAAAAAAAGTAGTCGCGGGAGGTATTGCGATAACTGTCATCGTTGTCCTCTTTTTCGCATGGGCGATACTTTTTTTGAAGAAGATACAAAGTGGCGCTCAGCAACTTGAATTTGGAAGCGGTGCGCAAGATAACTTTCTTCCTGATGCTGTTCGTGAAGCACAGAAGAATCTTCAGAATAGTTTTTCAAACACCGATGAGCTGAACGCCATCCGAGAACAATCAGTTCTGCAGCAATTGGAAGCCCAAGGCGCCGTGCAGTTATCCGGTTCTGCTCCTGAAGAGACAGACCCCTTTAAATCTCCCGGTACGGGATACTAGTACTATTTACTATGAGTGAAGCCGACATTCGTGCGGAACGCATCAAAAAGCTCGAGCTTCTAAAAGCGGCTGGGATGGAAGCGTATCCAGCTGAATCTCATCGTGATATCAGCAACGCCGATGTCCGTGCAGAATTCGAAGAACTAGAAAAGAGCGGTAAGAAAATCCATGTCGGCGGAAGAATCATGTCTCTGCGTGGACAAGGTGGGATTACGTTCGCGGACCTTTACGATGGCACGGCGCGCGTGCAAGTTGTTCTTCAAAAGGCCGACATAGACGAGATACTATTCGACCTTTTTTCGAACGCCGCAGACATCGGCGATTTTATCGAGGTTTCGGGTAAGGCGTTCAAAACAAAACGAGGGGAACTTTCCGTTAAAGTAGAGAAGTGGCGGATGCTGTCAAAATCACTTCTTCCTATTCCCGCAGAACGCTTCGGTCTTAAAGATGATGAGAAGCGCCTGCGCGAGCGCGATATAGACATTCTGACGAATCAAGAACTTCGCGACATGTTCCTCCGGCGTTCTAAATTTTGGCAGGCGGCGCGAGAATTCTATCGTGCACGCGGTTTTATCGAAGTCGAGACACCCGTTCTTGAGACAACACCGGGCGGCGCCGACGCACGTCCGTTTGTTACGCATCACAATGCACTCGATATCGACGTGTATCTGCGCATTTCTGTGGGAGAACTGTGGCAGAAGCGTCTTCTCATCGCGGGATTTCCGAAAGTATTCGAGATTGGGCGCATTTTCCGTAACGAAGGTCAGTCACGTGAGCATTTGCAAGATTACACACAGCTTGAATCGTATGAAGCGTACAGCGATGCGAAGGCTGGCATGAAATTCGTGCAGGAGCTCTATCGGCATATTGCAAAAGAAACGTACGGCAAGTACACGTTTGAAATGGGAGAACATACCGTAGACCTTGCTGACGAGTGGGAGATTATCGATTTTTGTAAACTTCTAAATAAAGAATTCGGTATTGACCCTCTTCTGTGTTCAGAAAAGGAAGCGATACAAGCAGTGCGTGATGCGAAGATTAGTCCATCAGCTGGTGGAGGCGAAACACTCAATAAATCGCGAGCAATAGATCATCTCTGGAAGAGCTTACGTAAGAAAATTTCCGGCCCCGCATTTTTGACCGGGGTTCCTGTGTACCTTGAGCCTCTCGCCAAGCGTTCCAGCGGGAATCCCGACACCGTCGAGCGCATCCAGATACTTATTGCTGGCTCGGAAATGGGTAAGGGATACAGTGAGTTGAACGACCCATTGGACCAGCGCGCGCGATTCGAGGAACAACAGAAATTGCGCGACCAGGGTGACGAGGAAGCTCAACGTCTCGATCTCGACTATATTCGGGCGATGGAGTACGGTATGCCGCCTGCGTTCGGCTTTGGCGTATCTGAGCGCCTCTTCGCGTTCCTCGAGAACAAACCTGCGCATGAAGCGCAAATTTTCCCACTTCTTCGGCCGAGACAATGAGCAAGACGGTTTACGGTGAGCAAAGTCGAACCGCAGTATTTGGTGGAGGATGTTTCTGGTGCACTGAGGCGGTGTTCCGGATGCT
>CAYIJQ010000003.1:10037-14755 GCA_964363795.1 uncultured Candidatus Saccharibacteria bacterium | reverse complement strand
CCGCAGTATTTGGTGGAGGATGTTTCTGGTGCACTGAGGCGGTGTTCCGGATGCTTAAAGGTGTGTCGAACGTGGAGCCAGGGTATGCAGGTGGTTCTATTGGGAATCCGTCGTACGAACGGGTAAGCGAGGGCAAGACGGGGCACGCTGAAGTGATTCGTGTTACGTATGACCCAGCAATCATTTCGTATGAAGATTTGCTGACGGTCTTTTTTGGTTCGCATGATCCGACAACGCCCAATCGGCAAGGAGCGGACATGGGGGAGCAGTATCGTTCTGTCATTTTGTACGGCTCGGAAGAAGAAAAGAAAATAGCGGAGAAAATGATTACGGAAGTTAATACGTCACTCAAAGATGGCACGCGTGTTGTGACGGAAGTGAGGCCGTTCGAGAAATTCTATGGAGCAGAGGAATACCATCAGAAATATTTCGAAAAGAATAAGAGTGCTCCGTACTGCCAACTGATCATCGAGCCAAAGGTGGAAAAAGTGCGTAAACGATTCGCAGAACTTTTGAACAACAATGCGAAGAAATGAATTTGAAAAACTGGTTGCCGAAGGTTTTGAACGCTTGCCGCAGTGGGTGCAGGAAAAAATAGAGAACGTCGGACTTTTGGTGGAAGATGAGCCTTCAGAAGAGGTGCGTGCGCGCGAAGGACTTGAAAAATATGAGACACTTCTCGGGTATTACCAAGGCATTCCGCTTGCGGCGCGCGGGGAACAGTACGGTGTCGGAATGACTATGCCTGATACCATTACGCTTTTTCGAAAACCTATCGAAGAAGTAGCAGTCGAGGATGGTGTAGATGTGCGCCAAGTGATAGCTGATACAATTTGGCATGAATTCGCGCATCATTTTGGGATGGATGAGGGGGAGGTGCAGGAAAGAGAGCAGAAGCGTCATCATTAACTCGTTTCGGCACATACTTTTTGCGGTCGCTGTCTCCGTCTGCTGACGGAGCGCTCACTCTCGGCTCGTCAGCCTGCGAGAGACCGCAAAAAGCATATGCCGCACCTCGCACTTCTTTCCTGCGTGATATAGTAGGTTGGAATATGGCAAATCTCTCGGAAATCCTGAAAGAACGCGGCTACGTCCAGCAGTTCTCATCAAAAAAACTTGAGGAGATAACGGATGGTCAAAAACGAACGCTCTATCTCGGCGTCGACCCTTCAGCGGATTCTCTGCAGGTAGGACAGCTCCAAGCGTTCCTTATACTCCGGCACTTTCTTGAGGATGGACACAAAGTAATCCTTCTCATCGGCGGCGGGACGGGAATGATAGGCGACCCCGGCGGCAAGAATGCCGAGCGTCCACTTCTTTCCCCCGAGCAAGTTCATGCAAATGGTGAAGCAATTGCGGTGCAGGCAAAAACGCTTTTTGGCGGGGCCGACTTTACGCTCGTAAACAATGCCGAGTGGCTTGGAACACTAAATCTCATAGAATTTTTGCGCGATGTCGGGAAACACTTCACAGTGAACGCTATGCTTCAGCGCGATTTCGTCAAGGATCGCATCAAGAATCCGGAAGAGGGAATTTCATATACAGAATTCTCTTATGCTTTGTTGCAGGCGTACGATTATCTTTACCTCAATGAGAATCACGGATGCGATCTTCAGGTAGGTGGTTCGGATCAATGGGGCAATATCGTTTCCGGCGTTGATTTTATCCGCAGGAAGAAGAGTGAAACTGTATACGCACTTACATGGCCGCTTCTCGTCAATAAGGCGACGGGGAAAAAGTTCGGAAAAAGCGAGCAGGATACAATTTGGCTAGACCCAAAAAAGACAACACCGTTCCAGTTCTATCAATTCTGGCTCAATGTCGAAGACGAGAACCTTGGGGAGTATCTTTTGAAAATGACCATGCTCTCTAAAGCAGAAATAAGCGCGGCGTTGGAATTGCACAAACGTGATAAGAAAGAACACCACGGTCAGCAGCTCCTCGCACGAGAGGTTACGACGCTTGTCCACGGGACGGCTGAAGCGGCGAAAGCCGAAAAAGTTTCGCAAATGCTTTTTGGGGAAGGGGGAATACTGGCTCTCTCGGCGAATGAAGGGAATATGCTTCGGGGTATTGCACCTTCATATAACGTAGAAGCACATGCTCTGATACTCGATGTTCTGGTAGGTGCGCAACTCGCAGGGTCCAAGCGGGAAGCTCGTCAATTTTTACAAGAAAAGGCAGTCATGTTAAACGGGGAAATAGTAATCGATGAAAAACGCAAGCTTACGACCGAAGATTTCCCGAGCGGTTTTGCACTTCTAAAGCGCGGAAAGCGGAATGTATGCTTACTAGCGCTTTCTTGATACAGTAGTGGCATGAAAAATAGGCAATACGAAAAGTCTCACTATCACTCGCGACGTACCCGCGCGCAAACGCCGCCACATGTGGCGGCACGGCTTGAGGGAAAAGTAAAGAATGCCGGCACAAAGCCCAAAAGGAAGCAAAGAAAAACGAAGAAAGAAAAGAAAGGAAGAGAGAAAAAAAGTTGAAGTTCTGATAGAGTAGCCTGGTGAACAAATTTAATCTTAAGAGCGATTATAAACCCGCAGGTGACCAACCGCAGGCGATTTTAGAGCTGCTCGATGGCCTCAAATCCGGTAGACGCGACCAGACTCTTCTCGGCGTAACCGGCTCCGGAAAAACCTTCACCATGGCGAACGTTATCGCCAAATGGGGTAAACCCACACTTGTCATCGCCCACAACAAGACGCTTGCCGCACAGCTCGCTGCGGAATACAGAGAATTTTTTCCCGATGCCGCCGTACACTATTTTGTTTCCTACTACGACTACTATCAACCGGAGGCTTACGTGCCTATAACGGATACGTACATTGAGAAAGAGGCCCAAATAAACGAGGATATTGAACGCCTGCGTCACGCTGCAACACAAGCGCTCCTGATGCGCCCCGACGTCATCGTCGTCGCCTCGGTCTCGTGCATTTACGGCTTGGGAAGCCCTGTCGAATATGAAAAGGTCAATCTTAAAATAACGAAGGGAGAAGCGATGACGCGTGCCACGCTCACGCGCAAACTCGTTTCAATATATTTTGAGCGCACGCCTGGCGACCTCTCTCCGGGAACGTTCCGAGCACTCGGAAGTCGCGTCGAGATAATGCCGGCAAGCGAGCGCGTCATCTATCGCGTGGATCTCACGGGAGGCGAAGTGCATACAATAGAAGAGATAGACGCGACGACGCGCGAGCTTGGTGCAAAACATAATTCGATATTCCTTTTTCCCGCACGACAGTATGTAACGCCGAAAGACGTGCAGGAAGCGGCGCTCGCCGATATTGAAGTGGAACTTGCAGAACGGCTCAAAACCCTGAACGCCGAGGGGAAGATACTCGAGGCAGAGCGCTTGAAGCGCCGCACACGACAGGATGTAGCTATGATACGTGAGTTTGGATTTTGTAGCGGTATTGAAAATTACTCACGACATTTTGACCGGCGGAAATCAGGTGAACCACCGTATACGCTCCTCTCATATTTCCCCAGTCCGCCAGCTGGCGGATTTCTGACCATCATAGACGAATCACACGTGACGGTGCCGCAGATAGGCGGGATGTATGCGGGTGATCGTGCGCGCAAACTGACACTTATTGAACATGGGTTCCGCTTGCCGAGTGCAATCGATAACCGCCCGCTCCGGTTCGAAGAATTCTTAGCACGCACCGGGGAGACTATTTATACATCAGCAACGCCGGCCGAATACGAACTATCAAAGAGCGGGAAGCCCATAGAGCAGGTCATACGCCCGACAGGGCTTATAGACCCAGAGATAATCGTGCGGCCTATCGTGAGTTCTAAAGACTATGCAGGGCAAGTGAAAGATTTTATCGCCGAAGCAGAGGCTGTAACAAAACGAGGTGTTCGTTCGATGGTTACCGTCCTCACGAAGAAAATGGCTGAGGACCTGAATCAGTTCCTTGTTGAGCGTGGTATCAAAGCGCGCTATGTTCACAGCGACGTACTGACTATAGAGCGTATTGAGATACTGACGGATTTCCGCAAGGGAAAGTTCGATGTGTTGGTTGGAGTAAACCTTTTGCGTGAAGGGTTGGACTTGCCTGAGGTGGAACTCGTTGCCATTTTGGATGCAGACAAAGAGGGTTTTTTACGTTCAGCGACGTCGCTCATCCAGACCATCGGCCGTGCAGCGCGCAACGTTAACGGTCGCGTCATTCTCTATGCTGACACTATGACGGGCTCCCTCGAGCGAGCGATAGGCGAAACGAACCGCCGCCGCGAGATCCAGCTCGCACACAACAAGAAACACAAGATAACGCCAAAAACTATTCAAAAGCGAATCCACGATATTATCGGCGACATCGAAAAAACTCGTAAACGTGCCATCACTGAGCTTACGCGCATGGACGTGTCTGCCTTTGGAGGCGACAAGGCAAAATTGCTTAAAGAAAAACGCCGACAGATGCACGAAGCCGCTGACAGGCTTGATTTCGAGACGGCGGCATTGATACGAGACGAGATAGCAACGCTGGAAGGTCGGAAGAAGTAGTATGTCCCGAAATGTTCAGCGAAAGAGTCGAAGCCCCGAGGTCAGCTTGCTGTACTTCTGGGGCGAGACAGCAGCGCTCATTCGTGATGAAATTAGAACGCTGGTACAAACGAAATAACCATGCTCAATGTACGAGAACATGTCCCGCTTGCGCCCTTGACCACTTTTGAAATAGGAGGTCCCGCAAAATATTTTGCAG
>CAYIJQ010000003.1:1613-9937 GCA_964363795.1 uncultured Candidatus Saccharibacteria bacterium | reverse complement strand
CCGCTTGCGCCCTTGACCACTTTTGAAATAGGAGGTCCCGCAAAATATTTTGCAGAAGTAGCGGATGACACCGAGATAAAAGAAGCCCTACAGTGGGCAAAAGAGCATAAAGTACCATTTATTATTATCGCCGGGGGAAGCAACGTACTCATGCCTGACGACGGTCTCAATGCACTTGTGATACGAGTCGCAGGGAATGATTTTGCATTCGAGGGGGATAGGCTCGATGCGCATCCGGGATGTAATTTGCTTTCACTCATACGCACTGCAAGTGAACGGGGCTTGGGAGGATGGGAAAAACTCGCAGGAATTCCAGGTACTGTTGGAGGTGCGGTTCGAGGAAATGCAGGCGCTTTCGGACCGGAGATAAAGGATTTCGTTACGAGCGTGCGAGCGTTCAATTCAGGAACAGATGAATATCGGGACTTCGTAAGTCCCGATATTGACTTCTCATACCGACACAGTTTCTTTAAAGACCATCCAGAATGGATAATTCTGCGAGTGACGCTCCAGCTTCAGGAGATACACGCAGCTGCATCTGCGAAGCTCGTCGCGGATACGATCTCAGAACGCGAGAAACGACACATTCAGAACGTGCGCGCGGCCGGCTCGTACTTTATGAATCCCGTTGCCCCGCCTGCAGTGCGTGAGATGTTCGAAAATGAAAAAAAGGCGGCCTCGCGAGGAGGGCGAGTTCCTGCCGGTTGGCTTATCGAAAAAGCGGGTATGAAAGGTGCACGCATCGGGGGAGCCATAGCGAGCGAACAGCATCCTAATTACATCAAGAACGACGGTGATGCCAAGGCGATTGATGTTCTTGCTCTCGCGAAGAAAATAAAAGACGCCGTACGCGAACAATTTGGCGTAGAGCTCAAGGAGGAAGCAGTGATCTTGACGTAATCAGTGGACAACTTTTGAACGAGGTCCGATGTTTCGTTCAAGCGCCTCAATGATAAGTTTTGTTGTTTCGTCGCTGATTCCCACAGCCGCGAAGAGGGCAAGGACTGAATCATTTTGAAGTTTCGTTTGATCTTCAACGGATAGCGAAACGCCAGGAAAGTTCATTGGCTTGCTCAATAATTCCTTTGCACCATGTATCACGGCAGAAAGATTCTCTTCAGGCGTAGCCTCGAATGGCAACGGTTTTCCGGACTCTCGCATTTCTTTCAGTACTTTCCGCTTGAGTGCTTTGTCGATTATTTCTGCGTTGTTTCTTCTACCCTCAAAGCTCATATACTCATTGTAACGTATTTGCTAACATACATGGATGACATTCGAGCCCTACGCCTCGCGTTCGCACGAAAAGATGAAAGACGTGCTGATGAGCCCGGATGCGCCGGGGCCAGCGATCCACTACTACATGATCCGTGGGGGGAACGATAAGCACAATATCACTATCTGGGAATCGGGCACTGTAGGAGGCGAATACATCAAAACATACGGACACTATCACGTGGATGAGCTTGACGAAACATACTGGATACTTGCGGGAGAAGGCGTGATTTTGCAGCAAAAGCTCGTTGTAGAAAATGGAGTTCCACAGCCCGACAAGGTTGAAGAGTTTAAAGCAATTTCCGTCAAGGCAGGGGACTCTGTCTACATGCCACCGAATGTCGGACATCTGGCCGTTAACACTGGTAAACAATGGTTTGTCACCGCAGACGACAGTCCCGTTGCCGGCATTGGCGATTCATCGTCCATGCCCGTACACGCCGATTATGAAATGGTCAAACAAATGCGCGGCTTCGCATACTACGTTGTCGAAAAAGATGGCAAGCCGGTCGTCGTCCCGAACAAGCTCTATAAAGAAGTGCGGAAGACTGACTTTGGAGGACTGCCGGTCGAGTAGTATACTTGCTCTTACCTACCCCCTATGAGCAAATCGGGGGCTGGTTTGCTATATGTCAGAGTCATCAAAAAAATTAGGGGCCGACCCCGACGCTTCGGTCGGGGCAGGTAACATCGTCATAAAAGGCGCTCGTACACACCCCAGCACCACAACGCTTCGCGTGGCTTGCGCGGCAAGCAACCTCAAAATGTATGGAAGATAAGATTGTTATTAAAGGTGCGAGAACTCATAACCTGAAGAATATCAGTGTAGAGATACCGCGCAACAAAATGGTTGTATTTACGGGTCTTTCCGGGTCCGGGAAGTCGTCGCTTGCCTTCGATACAATATTCGCCGAAGGGCAGCGCAAGTACGTCGAATCACTTTCCGCCTACGCGCGTCAATTTTTGCGCCAGATGCAGAAACCCGATGTCGATGAGATATCAGGCCTTTCACCGGCCATCTCCATAGACCAGAAATCTCGTTCCAATAATCCACGTTCGACAGTCGCAACCATCACCGAAATATACGACTACCTGCGCGTTCTTTATGCACGTGTCGGGAAGGCGCACTGTCTTGAGTGTGGCCGTGAAGTTCGAAAACTCTCAAATGAAGAAATACTAGAAACCGTGTTTGATATGGTGGAAGAGGCACGCAAGCACAAAAAAGAGCCTCCTAAAGGCAAACCCTGGCCGGGCAGGCTGACCAAGGATGTGTCGGCAGCAAAGATACGCATCAGCTCACCTGTCGTCGTCGGCCGGAAAGGAGAATACTACCAGCTGCTCTACGACCTCTTGAACAAAGGATACGAACGGGTAATTATAGATGGTGAAGAAAAATCACTCCGTAAACGCATAGAACTCAAGAAACACTTCAAGCACTCTATCGATGTCGTAGTAGACGATATTTTCATTTCCGAATTCTCGGATGACTTAAAAGGTGCACGTGAGCGTGCAAGCGAAGCCATCGAGCGTGCACTTCACGAATCAGGCGGGCTTGCGAAGATTACGGACCCCTTAGGTGCAGAAAAAGTTGTATCGGCAAAATTCATGTGTCCATACGATGGATTCTCGTTCCCGGAGGTGGAGCCACGCCTGTTCTCATTCAACTCTCCATACGGAGCGTGTCCGGAGTGCAAAGGTTTGGGCACCAAGTACTTCTTCGGTGATGAGGTGTGCGAGGTCTGCCAAGGCGCGCGCCTTCGTCCGGAAGCTTTGAATGTGTTCATTGGCAAGAAACACGAAGTGAATAGTCCGCGCGACAAGAAGAAAACCATCAATATCGTTGAATTAGCTGCCCTATCTATCCAAGACGCAAAAGAGTTTTTCGATGGATTAAAATTGACCAAAAAAGAAGAGGAAATATCTCGCGTCGTTATAAAAGAAATAACGAACCGCCTGCAGTTCATGCTTAATGTCGGTATCGAATACCTCACGCTCGATCGGAAGGCGAATACACTCTCCGGCGGTGAAGCTCAGCGCATTCGGCTCGCGTCTCAATTGGGGAGTGGTCTTGTGGGTGCTCTGTATGTATTGGATGAACCGACCATCGGACTTCACCAGCGGGATAATGATCGGCTCATTACCACACTGAAGCACCTGCGCGACCTGGGGAACACTGTACTCGTCGTCGAGCACGATGAAGACACCATATTCGCATCTGATTACATAGTCGACTTGGGTCCGGGGGCCGGAGTTCATGGAGGAACTATAGTTGCCTCGGGCTGGCTTGAAGACCTACTTACAGCAAAATCCAATAAAACTGGTTCGCGCACGCTCGCATATCTTCGCGAGGAGACGAGTATCGAACTGCCCGATAAACGTCGCACAGCGGACAGGGGAAAGATAAAAATACGCGGCGCTTCGAAGTTCAATCTAGATAAGGTGAATGTTGATGTACCACTTACAAAATTAATCTGCGTCACGGGTGTTTCGGGAAGCGGGAAATCAACGTTTCTGTATGAGATATTACATCGCAACTTACTAGCTCGTTTCGACAAGCGTTTTCGGACAGCCAAAATATATAACTGCGCAGAATTCAGCGGCACAGAATATCTGAACCGCTCTATTTTGATAGACCAGTCACCGATAGGCCGCACACCGCGTTCGAACCCGGCAACGTATACGGGCGCGTGGACGCACATCCGCGACCTTTTTGCCATGTCGGAAGAGGCGAGGGCGCGCGCTTGGGGACCAGGGCGTTTTTCCTTCAACGTTAAAGGTGGTCGTTGTGAAGCATGCCAAGGGAACGGACTTGTTGCTGTTGAAATGCACTTTCTACCGACTGTCTATGTCACGTGCGATGTCTGCAATGGCAAGCGATTCATGAAAGAGACGCTCGAAGTGAAGTATAAGAAGAAAAGTATTTACGATGTGCTCTCGATGACGGTTGAGGAGGCGCTTACATTCTTCGAAGATATACCGGCAATTTCCGACCGTTTGCAGACGTTAGCTGACGTGGGGCTCAATTACTTGGAACTCGGCCAGGGCGCGACGACCCTTTCGGGTGGCGAAGCACAGCGCGTGAAAATTGCGTCTGAATTGTATCGCCCGCTCCTTACGAAGACGATGTACCTTCTCGACGAGCCGACGGTAGGTCTTCACTACGACGACGTAGCGAAGCTCATCTTAATACTCCAGAAACTTGTCGAACGAGGGAACACTGTCGTCGTCATTGAACATAATCTGGACGTTCTGAAATGTGCGGATTACATCATAGACCTCGGTCCAGAAGGCGGCGCTGGCGGCGGCTCTATCGTTGCGGAAGGCACTCCTGAAGAGGTCTCGCGAACTGACGGTTCCCATACTGGTCATTATCTAAAGCGTGTATTAAAGAAAAAGACGCGAAGCGAGCGTTAGCGAGCGGAGTCCTCCCGCATGTGTGATGCGTGCTTGTGGGAGGAGCTCGCATACGGGGCTTTTTTATTATTGAGACCGATACTCATTCCAAGTTTTTGTTTTAAGTCCGTTATCTTTGTTCTCAGCTAGTGCGGTTATAAATCCTTCGGCAAGTTGTCGGTTAGTAATGAGCGGAATGTTCATATCTACTGCTTTGCGACGGATGATAAAGCCGTCAGTATTCTCGTGCTCAAAACTCCTGGTGGGGATGTTAATGATAAGGTCAACTTCTCCACTCTCGATGAGAGAAAGGACACCGGGTTCGCGTTTAGTACTGATTTTATAAACTTTTTCGCAAGGAATCCCATTTGCCAAAAGGAAGTCTGCGGTGTTCTCTGTCGCGAATAACTTGAATTTCATATTCGATAACAAAAGCATCGAAGGTAAAAGCTTGAGCTTGTTCTCCTCCTTGCCCAAACTTACGAGAATACTCCTTTTCGGCAGGCGGAAGCCGGCCGCAAGCATGGATTTCAGAAGTGCTTCGCCATACGAATCCCCGAAACACGCAACCTCACCGGTTGACGCCATTTCAACAGATGCGCGCGGATCGGCACCTTTAATGCGAGAGTATGAGAATTGAGGGGACTTGACGGCAACGTAGTCTAATTCAAGAGTTTGGTAACGTTCATTATTCTTTTCTCCAAGCATTGCACGCACGGCGATATCGATAAAGTTGTAACCCGTAACTTTGGAGACGAATGGAAATGAGCGCGAGGAGCGAACGTTACATTCAATGACCTGAAGGTGGTTATCTTTCGCGATGAACTGGATATTAAAAGGGCCAGTAATGCGCAGCTCTTTAATGATGTTCTTCGTAATATGTTTTGCGCGGCGGATGGTCTCAAGATATGTACGTTGCGGCGGCAAGACTACGGTCGCGTCTCCTGAATGCGTGCCTGCGTTCTCTACATGCTCTGTTATTGCATACACTACCAAAGCACCTTTTGATGCAACGCCGTCTATCTCAATCTCGCGTGCGTTCTCAATGAATTTCGAGATGACGATGGGGTGGTCGGGAGATACGTCCGTCGCGCGTTTCAAGAATTTGAGGAGGGTTTCTTTGTTTAGGGCGACTTTCATCGCGGAGCCGGAGAGGACGTAAGAAGGGCGGACAAGAACAGGATATCCGAATTTCTCAGCTGTTTTTACGGCTGCCGCAGTTGTCGTAAGTTCCGCCCAGCCGGGTTGGTCTATGCCGAGCTTATCGAGAAGTTCCGAGAATATATGACGATTTTCTGCACGGTCAATATCTGACGGGTCAGTTCCCAAAATATTCACTTTGTTTTTGCGCAAGGGGACAGCCAAATTATTAGGTATTTGTCCACCTGTTGAAACGATAACTCCTTTCGGCTTTTCGAATTCAACAATGTCTAAGACGCGTTCAAGAGTTAATTCCTCGAAATAGAGGCGGTTGGATACGTCGTAATCAGTGGAAACGGTCTCTGGATTCGAATTTATCATAATGGTCCGATACCCTTTCGCTCCAAGCGTTTTCAAGACCTGCACGGATGACCAATCGAATTCTACGGAGGAACCAATGCAGTACGGCCCACTCCCGAGGACTACGACGCTATGTTCATCTCGGACTACATCGTGTTCCTCGCCATGGTACGTGAGATAGAGGTAATTAGTTTTTGCTGGGAATTCACCTGCGAGCGTGTCTATCTGTTTTATAGTCGGAAGCACGCCCAGTTTTTTACGCTGCGCGCGCACTTTCTCCTCAGTCGTTCTTTTAATGGTCGCTATCTGTGTGTCAGAGAAACCGCATTTCTTGGCAGCAAGCATAGTTTCTTTTGAGAAGCTCCGCTTGAGCGCGCGCTCAAGCGTTACGATATTTTTCATTTTCTCCAGAAACCAAGGGTCGATGTTGGAAATGTCATGAAGTTTTTTGACGGGCATGCCTTTGCGCAGGGCTTCGGCAAGCGCGAAGACACGATGAGTTGTTGGTTCCTTGATCTCACGAAGGTAATCCTTGATTCGGAAATTGCTCTTGTGGGCTACGAATCCGTTTGCTCCGATATTGAGCATGCGGAGCGCTTTTTGGAGGACCTCTTCGAATGAGCGCCCGATGGCCATTACCTCACCGACACTTTTCATTTCTGTTCCGATGCGCTCCGTCGCTTCGCCAACTGGCGAACTAAATTTAGTTAGGTCCCAACGGGGTATCTTAAGGACGAGATAATCGAGCGCTGGCTCGAAGCATGCTGTCGTTACCCCCGTTACCGAGTTTTTTAGCTCGGGAAGAGTGTGGCCGAGAGCAAGTTTCGCCGCGACGAATGCCAATGGATATCCAGTTGCTTTCGAAGCTAACGCGGATGAGCGCGAGAGACGAGCGTTCACCTCAATGACGCGGTAATCCACCTCGGCTTCGCCCCGGCGAGACGGGTCGCCGGTTTTCGGGTGAAGGGCGTATTGAATGTTACATTCCCCGACGATACCGAGATGCCGAATGGTGCGGATAGCTATCTCTCGAAGATGATGATATTCATGGTTGGTAAGCGTTTGTGAAGGCGCCACGACCATCGATTCGCCGGTATGTATACCCATGGGGTCGATGTTCTCCATGTTGCACACAGTGATGCAGTTATCGGCTCGGTCGCGCACGACCTCGTATTCCACTTCCTTCCATCCAGCCAAGTACTCTTCGATAAGCACTTGCGGCACGGCCGCGCCCGTAAGGCTAGTGCCCAGGGAGCGAAAGACGTTTTTTAGTTTTGAAGAAAGTTCGTTTGCATTTCTGACGACACCTGAACCTTCGCCACCTAACGCGAACCCGGCCCGAACCATCACGGGATATCCGATATGCTCGGCTGCCTTCAAGGCTTCATGCACATTGTTCGCAGCTCGACTGCGAGCAGTACGCACGCCGATCTCGTTCAAGCGTTTTATAAAGCGTTCACGGTCTTCAGTATCACGAATTGCGGAAACGGAAGTACCGAGGACACGGACGCTATATTTTTCCAACGTGCCGCTTTTTTCTAGTGCGAGTCCGAGGTTAAGAGCCGTCTGGCCCCCAAAAGAGAGCAATATCGCATCCGGGCGTTCTTTGCGTATGACTTTCATAGCAAACTCTTCAGTGAGCGGGAGGAAGTACACGGAGTTGGCAAGTCCTTCATCTGTTTGCACTGTAGCGATGTTCGGATTCATAAGGACGACGTGGATGCCTTCCTCTTTAAGAGCTTTGATGGCCTGGGAACCAGAGTAGTCGAATTCGCCGGCCTGCCCAATTTTCAAGCCACCTGAACCAAGGATAAGTACTTTTTTAATTTTTGTCATAGTTGCGAGATGAAGTCATCAAATATCCATGCAGTGTCAGTAGGACCGGGAGCAGCTTCAGGATGGAATTGCACCGAGCGCCATGGTTTAATCTTGTGTCGAATTCCTTCATTAGAACCATCATTCGCGTTCACGAACCATTCTTCCCATCCTGCCGGAAGTGATTTCCCATCCACGGCGTAGCCGTGATTTTGAGAGGTGATGTAGCATCTGCCGGTTTTTGTTTCTACACACGGCTGATTTTGAGAGCGGTGGCCGTATTTTAATTTGTACGTTGAGGCGCCTGCCGCAAGTGCAAGGAGTTGATTGCCCAGACAGATGCC
>CAYIJQ010000003.1:0-1513 GCA_964363795.1 uncultured Candidatus Saccharibacteria bacterium | reverse complement strand
TTTTAAGCCAGTTTGCAAGGGATTGTTTTGCACTGTGATGAGAGTAATTCTCCGAGTATTCCGATACGACGAGTCCCGCTATTTGTATTTTTCTGGATTCGAACTGTCGTTTATCAGGCACCCCGTAGTTACCGATAAGGGGATAGGTGCACACGAGAATTTGTCCGGCATAGGATGGGTCAGTGAATGCCTCTGGATATCCGACCATGCCCGTGTTGAATACCACTTCGCCCGCAATACTTTTCGCGGCACCGAAGCTTTTTCCTTCAAATACTGTTCCGTCCTTTAGTATGAGTCTCATATATCCATTCGACTCGCTTGGAGCTCGCTCAGGGTGCCGCGTCTGACGCGGCAAAAAAATACACCCGGGCGGGTGTTCTCTAAGAAACTCTTAAGGGAATACATTAAAATTGAAGTGTAACCGCCTTTAAGAGAAAGTCAAGTATTCCTCGCGGTGAATAACTGATTTCTGTATAGTGCTCGCATGAACCTAAGCGAGCTTAGAAAATACAAGTTACCGGATAGCCCGGGTGTGTACCTTTTTAAGAAAGGGCGACAGATCTTGTACATCGGGAAAGCGGCGTCTCTACGCGATAGGGTGCGAAGTTATTTTTCGAGAGATCTCGCCGGAGCGCGCTCTCCAGCGATCGTGGGCATGGTAGAAGAGGCGAACGCACTGTCGTGGGAAGAGACAGGTTCTGTGCTTGAAGCGCTCATACTGGAGGCGAATCTCATCAAGCGGCACGAACCACCTTTTAATGTCGAACAAAAAGACAACAAGAGTTGGAATTATCTCGTTATAACGAAAGAATCCGCCAGCCGGCGGACGCTAGCTGGCGGATTCCCGCGCATTCTTTTAGTACGCGGTCGCGAATTATTTCAAGAGTGGAATAAAGCCGACATACGACACCAGTTCGGACCCTTCCCGCACGGTAAACAACTGAAGGAGGCCCTTAAGATGGTTCGGAGAATATTTCCATTTAGAGACAAATGCACTCCGTGCGATGCGCTTAGGAAACGATCTACCAAGGACCGTCCCTTAGATTACCAAGGACCGTCCTTGGTGGAGTGCAAGCCTTGTTTCAACAGGCAGCTCGGGCTCTGTCCCGGGGTTTGTTCAGGTGAGGTGAGTAAAGAAGAATATGCGGAGATAATCCGGAACATCAAAGATCTTTTTTCTGGAAAGTTCAAAGGGTTGAAACAGCGCTTGGCGCGCGAGATGAAGAACGCCGCCAAAGCAGAAAGTTATGAAGAGGCAGAAAAATTGCGGCGGCAAATATCCGCACTCGAGCACATTCACGACGTATCTCTGATAAAAGAGGAAAGAATATCTTCGGGCGGTCCTTCAAATATGCTCAGGACAGGCGGTGCACGTATAGAAGCGTATGACGTCGCGCATACCTCGGGCACCGAGACAGTGGCAGTCATGACGGTCGTTCAAAATGGCGAAGCAGTGAAGGCGGCATATCGAAAATTCAAGATCCGCGACGCTACGAATAATGACGTTGCTGCA
>CAYIJQ010000002.1:6568-18125 GCA_964363795.1 uncultured Candidatus Saccharibacteria bacterium | reverse complement strand
GCGAGCCTCGTAGGGGGCTTTATTTTTTGACCACAGGTTGGAAGAAGAATAGAGCCACGCGAAGAAGCTTCTCTAAGCCTGCTGCGCAAGCGTAGGATGCAAGAACTTCAAGCAACTCCCCTCCGCGCACGTACCCTTCGACAAGCTCAGGGTAAAATTTCTTCAAAATTTTATGGCAAAGAAATCAATGATAGTGAAGGCGAATCGCAAACCGAAATTTTCGAGTCGGAAAGTTCGACGCTGTTTTAAATGCGGTCGCCCAAGAGGCTTTATGCGCGATTTCAATCTTTGTCGCATCTGTTTCCGCGAAGAGGCTCTAGAAGGAAATATTCCTGGCATTAAGAAATCCTCTTGGTAAATACAATTATGACGCGAAGCGACCTTATTCAATTAAAGCGAGTACGAGCATGCCGTTTTTGCTATGTCTCGCAGGCTGACGAGCCGAGAGGCAGCGCTGCCGCAGCAGCGGCAGACAGCGATGGCAAAAACGGCATGCTCGACGAGCGAACCATATGGTAAACGATCCCCTCGGAGATTTTGTCGTGCGCCTCAAAAATGCGGGCGCTATCAAGAAAGAGAGTGTCTCAGTGCCTCACTCGGCACTCAAGTATGCTATAGCTGAAAAACTGAAAGACGCAGGGTATGTCAAATCCGTCGAGAAGAAAGGCAAGAAAGTGCGCAAGATACTCGAAATCATACTGAAGTACGATGGGAGCGGGGCGCATGTCATTCACGGTGCGCGTCGTATTTCGAAGCCTGGCCGCCGGATGTACAAAAAAGCGCATGAAGTAATGGCTGTTCGATACGGGCACGGCTCTCTCATACTTTCAACTCCGAAAGGTATCAAGACAGACAAAGAGGCGCGCAAAGAAAAAATAGGCGGCGAAGCCCTCTTTGAGATCTGGTAGTTCGATTTAAGTTCACCGTAAATTATTTTCTATACTTTACAAACTATTCTATGAGCAGAACTGGAAAACTTCCTATAAAAATCCCCCCGGGCACAGAGGTCTCGGTCGTTTCGAATGAGGTTGTCGTGAAAGGGAAGGGAGGTACGCTCCGCCGTTCTTTGCACCCGGCTATCTCTGTTGCAATTGATAGCGGTGTCGTAACTGTTACTCCCGCTCAGAACAATCGTCTCGCGCGTGCTCTCTGGGGCACATATGCAGCGCACATACGCAACATGGTGTCCGGTGTGAATCAGCCTTTTACGAAGAAACTTCAGGTGGAAGGCATCGGCTTCCGCGCGGAACTAGCCGGGAAACAATTGAAGCTTGCAATCGGCTTCTCGCACCCCGTTATGGTCTCGATACCCGAAGGCATCGCGGTTTCGGTTGAAAAGAACATGATCTCTATTTCAGGTGCTGACAAAGACCAGGTTGGGGAATTCGCTGCCACAGTTCGAGCCAAAAAGAAGCCGGAGCCGTATAAAGGCAAAGGCATACGGTATGAGAACGAAGTTGTGCGCGAGAAGCAGGGCAAGAAAGCTGCTGCAGCTACGACCGCGTAGTAATACATAGAACGATATGTCTCTCGCAATAAAACAAAGAAAACGACAAGAACGTCACCGCCGTGTGCGCGCTAAGGTTATCGGAAGAGAAGGACGCCCGCGCCTCTCCATCTACAAGTCCAACACGCGTCTTGTGGCGCAGATAATTGACGACACGAAAGGTATCGTGATCGCGCATGCGTCTTCCGCAGATGAGAAGGCGGTTACGCCGCGCGAGCGTGCCGAGAAAGCAGCCGTCACACTGGTACAGCGCGCGAAGGAGAAGGGTATAAAAGAAGTCGTATTTGACCGCGGAGGATTCCAGTATCTCGGCACAGTGAAAGCATTTGCAGATTCAGCACGAGCCGCCGGACTACAGTTTTAATAATCTCTTAAAGCCTTATGACTGAAAACAAAACAGATACAGAGGGAACGAATATGCCGAGTGCGGAAGAGGTGGTTGTCGAAATCCCGGATACGGGAGTGATCGCAGCTCCGAAAGAGGAAAAAACATTCACCGGTCGCCGCAGTGGAGGAGGAGATCGCCGCGGTCGCGGAGGAGATAGACGTGGCCCGCGCGGAGGGCGCGATGAGCGCCGGAGCGAATTTGCACAGAAATTGATAGGCATCCGCCGTGTTGCGCGTGTTATGGCAGGAGGCCGCCGCTTTAATTTCAGTGCAGCGTTGGTATTAGGGGACAAGAAAGGCCGCGTTGGCGTAGGCTTAGGAAAAGCAGCTGATACGACACTTGCCATCGAGAAAGCGACCCGCGACGCGAAGCGCAACATGCTCACCATCGATCTCACCAAGAACCGGAGCATCAAGCACAATATCAGTGCAAAGTACTGCGCATCGGTCGTTGAGATACGACCTTCTCAGGGGCGTGGCTTGGTCGCCGGTTCTTCCGTCCGCGCCGTGCTTGAGCTAGGTGGTGTTTCTGACGTAACAGCGAAACTTCTCTCACGCAGTAAGAACTCTATCAATAACGCGCGCGCGACGATCGAAGCGTTGCGGCAAGTTTCCAAATAATGCGTATGTCATCTCTCCATCAATTAAAACGAGTCGGGTCACGGGCGAAAAAAAGAGTCGGTCGCGGCGGCAAACGTGGCAAGACCGCAGGCCGTGGTACGAAGGGTCAGAATGCTCGTTCAGGTCGCAAGAAGCGTCCGGAGATGCGCGACATCATCAAAAAAATCCCGAAGCGCCGAGGGTTCGGGAAGAATCGCGGCCGTACTGTCGTGGGGGATCGCCCGCGCACAATTCCCGTTCCTCTTTCGGAGATCGAACAGATATTTGACTCGGCTACTGAGATTACCCTGAAATCTCTCGTGGAGCGCTTATCTCTCAATACACGTGGGGGTATCCCTGTTAAGATTGTAGGAGGAGGCGTCATTCAAAAGAAACTCTCGGTAAAAGGAGTCCAAGTTTCGGCTTCAGTACGCGCGGCGATAGAAAAGGCGGGCGGAAGCGTCAGCCAATAACATATGTGGGAAGCATTTATACGAAAAGTTAAACTGATGATCGAGGATGAAACGCTACGTTCACGCGTTCTCTTCGTTCTCGCCGCTCTCATAGTGTTCCGCTTACTCGCAGCGATACCCATTCCGGGCATCAACGTCTTGCAATTAGAGAATTATTTAGGGAGCAATCAATTTCTAGGGCTCCTGAATGTATTCTCTGGTGGCGGTTTCTCAAATCTCTCCATAATGATGATCGGTGTCGCACCGTATATCACAGCAGCCATCATCATGCAGCTCTCGACGATACTTTTTCCGAAGTTGAAGATGATGTATCAGGAAGAAGGAGAGTCGGGCCGAGCACGTTTTATGCAATATTCGCGCTATCTCACCGTCCCAATGGCCTTCATCCAAGCGTTCGGTTTTTTCTTACTCTTACGCCAGAACGGTATCGTGTCTGAGCTTGATACTTTGCACATGGCGGCGAATATCGTCATGATAGCGGCCGGGGCGCTCCTCCTCATGTGGATAGGGGAACTCATAACAGAGTTCGGGGTCGGAAATGGGGTCTCTCTTCTCATCTTTGCGGGTATTGTCGCGGGGATGCCATCGGCTCTCGCACAATTCATATTTTCTTTCGATGTGTCACAGCTTCCAGCATACATAGGATTTGCCGCTGCGGCGATAACGATCACTGCAGGAGTAGTCTTTATAAGTGAATCTGAAAGACCTATTCCCGTAACATATGCGCGACGTGTGCGTGGCATGAAAGTACTAGGCGGCATTTCGACGTACCTACCCATCCGTGTGAACCAGGCCGGGGTCATGCCCATCATTTTTGCGCTTTCATTCCTTCTCTTCCCGCAAATGTTAGGAACATTTCTTGCCCAAAGCTCTATCCCGCTCCTTGCAGGAATAGGAAGCGCGGTTGCAAACGTCCTCGCTAATACGTGGGTCTACGGCGGCCTCTACTTCATCCTCGTGTTCGTCTTTACGTATTTTTACACCGCCATCACGTTTGAGCCGAACCAAATAGCAAAGAATCTACAGAAGAACGGTGCATTTATTCCCGGTGTCAGGCCCGGCGGAACGACATCCGAACACCTCGGCAACATCATCACCCGCATCACTCTCGTGGGGGCCATGTTTCTCGGGTTTCTCGCAGTGTTGCCGATAATCCTACAAGGCATTACCGGCATCACGACGCTCACGATCGGTGGCACGGCCCTCCTCATCGTTGTATCAGTTGTCTTGGATGTGGTTAAGAAAATTGACGCGCAGACATCTATACGCGAGTATTAGCCGCATCATGAAGCGGCATGTTGTAGTCATTGCCGGACCCTCAGGGAGCGGCAAGAATGCCGTGATAGAAGCACTCTTGCAACGCTTTAAGAAGTGCTCTCTTTTAGTGAATGCAACTACGCGCACACCAAGAGAAGGAGAACGCGAAGGTGAGGATTACTACTTTCAATCTGAGAGTGCTTTCAAGAATGGCATAGAGAACGGCGGCATCTTAGAGTATCGGCACGTACCGAGCCTCGGAACATATTATGGAACATACAAACCGGACCTCGAAGAACGCATTGCGCGCGGCGACATCGTCCTCGCCCATAAAGATATCGTCGGCGCGCGTTACCTTAAAGAGCACTACAATGCGATTACTATCTTTCTCCTTCCCGAGTCCATAGAGTCATTGGAAAGACGCATACGTACACGCAATCCGGGCATGTCGAAAATGGAGCTTGATGAACGTATGAAGATGGTGCGGAGCGAGGTGGACAAAGATGCTCCGCAATATGATTACCGAGTCGTGAACGCTGATGGCAGACTTGAGAAAACGGTAGAAGAGGTCGTAGCGATTCTAAAGAAAGAAGGCTACAATTTGGATTAACATGAAACCCATAACAGTCGCACTTTTCGGCATATCCGGCTCCGGCAAAGGAACACAAGCGGACATGCTCGAAAAGTTCCTGAACAGAGAGGATCCCAATCGAGGTGTTGCGCGAGCGGAAATGGGAGCTCTCGCGCGTGCGTTCATGAAAACAGAAACACCGCTCGCGAAACGCGCTGGCGAGATAATGTCTTCCGGAGGTCTTTTACCTTCATTCATTCCCATCTATCTTCTTGTTAACACCCTCAACGAGACGTTTACGGGCGATGAGCACCTCATTCTAGACGGTACATGCAGGAAGCCGTTCCAGTCCATGGTAGCAGACGAGATAGCCGATTTTTACGGCCGCGAAGAAAAGCACGCAATCATGCTGAAATTGGGAAAAGAAGTAGCTCGCGCTCGCTTACTCTCGCGCGGACGACACGACGACGCAACGGAAGCGGCACTCGAGCGTCGATTTGCCTGGTTCGAACAAGATGTCGTACCGTCCTTCAAAACACTTGGGGAATGCGGCTGGGCCATGCATGAAATAAGCGGGGAAGCGGAAATAGAAATAATCCACAAAGCTATCCTTTCTGCGTTGAAGTTGGCATGACCCCGACACCAATCTTGGCGTTGCCTTGTATGATGGGTAAAACCGCGAAAGTTGTCGTTAGAGTATCAGGTCGAATTCTAGCAAAAACCGCAATTCCTGCGGCGATAAATTACGCCAAGATTGGTGTGGGGGCATGATCGCGAAAACGGCTAAGGAAATTTCAATACTGCGGGAAGGAGGCAAACGACTCGCTCGTCATGTACGCATTCTCTCGAGCCTCGCTAAGCCCGGTGTCAGTTCACTGGAACTTGAAATGAAAGCACGCGAGATGGTAAAGAGTGACGGCGACACGATGGCTTTTTTTGGATACACGTCGAAAAAAGGTACACACAGATTCCCGTCAGGCCTCTGCGTATCTGTGAATGACTGCCTTGTCCATTCACCGGCAGGTCAAAATGGCGGTGTGTTCCAAGAAGGCGATGTCGTCTGTATTGATTTTGGTATCAAGCATAAAGGCCTCTACACTGATCACGCGGCTACGGTAATCATTGGGAAAGGTTCTGCAGAAGACGAACGCCTTGTCCGCGGGACATATGAGGCGCTCGAAGCGGGCATCAGCCAAGCGCGTGTCGGAAATACAACAGGCGATATTGGGTACGCGGTGGAAAAGGTTGCTAAGAAATATAATTTCGGATTCCCACGAAATCTCTCCGGCCACGGCGTGGGGAAGAAAGTTCACGAAGAGCCGCATGTGCCGAATTTCGGTGAACCAGGGAAGGGAGACCCTCTGGTTGAAGGTCTCGTAATAGCAATTGAGCCTATGATGCCGCTTGGAAGCGGAGAACTGTATATTGATAAGGATGGGCACTCGTATCGTACCAAGGACGGTTCACGTTCTGCTCATGCTGAGCATACAGTACTCATCGCCAAAGATGGCCCGGAGATTTTGACGAAAGAATAAGATAGAATAGCTCGATGGAAACCGATGTTCTCGTGGTTGGCTCGTATTCTCGTGAACATGCAATCGCGTGGAAATTGAAACAATCTCCGCGCGTCGGCAAAATCTACATTGCTCCAGGGAACGGTGGTACACAATTTATTGGAGAGAACGTTCCGATAGGTGCGATGAAATTTGAGGAGCTCGCACAATTCGCTGAAGAAAAGAAAATCGGGCTTACCGTATGTAGCACGGACGACCCGCTTGCTGCGGGAATCGTCGATTTTTTTAATTCGCGCGGCTTGCGCATCTGGGGGCCGACGAAAGCGGCAGCACAGATAGAGAGTTCAAAAGCTTTTTCAAAGCAACTCATGGCAGAAGGGAAGATCCCGACAGCCGAATTCAAGGTATGTACATCTGCGGAGAAGGCACTCGCGTATGTTCAATTACACGGCGTACCCATCGTTATAAAAGCGAGCGGGCTAGCACTCGGCAAAGGAGTGTATATTTGCCGGACCATAGAAGAAGCAGAGAAGGCGATAAACGACATCATGGTAACGCGGATTTTCGGGGAAGCAGGCTTCGAAGTAATTATCGAAAAATATCTCGAGGGGCCAGAAATATCTATTCACGTTCTCTCGGATGGGCTCGGATTCGTGCTGTTCCCTGCGTCGCAAGACCACAAACGTGCCCTCGAGAATGATGAAGGAGCGAACACGGGAGGCATGGGAGCGATTACTCCGGTCCCGTGGGTCACAGATGAGCATATGGCGCAAATCGAGCACGAAGTGATCGTGCCGACATTTGAAGCATTGAAAAAGAAGGGTATCCGGTATCAGGGGATACTATATCCAGGCCTCATCATGACCCTCGAGGGTCCTCGGGTACTTGAATACAACGCTCGTTTCGGCGATCCAGAATGCCAAGTTTATATGCGGCTTCTTAAAAGTGACCTTCTCGACCTCCTTGACGCGAGTATTGACGGCACAGTTTCTTCCATTAAAAAATCCATACAATGGAATCGAGGATATGCAGTGAATATCGTTCTCGCTTCAAGTGGGTACCCGGGTGAATACAAGAAAGGACTCCCGATAGAGGGGATCGAATTGGCCGAGAAGATTCCAACCGTGGTCGTATTCCATGCGGGAACAGCGTATAGAGACGGTCGATTAGTGACTTCTGGAGGTCGTGTACTCGGCATCTCTGCTACAGGCTCGACATTGAAAGAGGCGCTCGCGCGCGCGTACCAAGCCGCTGACAAAATTCAATTTGAAGGAAAATACTTTCGTCGCGATATCGGCGCGAAATCCCTTGTGACGCGATGATATACTTTTAAGATGCCTCCAGTCATGTTGGAACGGTCCCGTCCGCCAGCCGGCGGAGCCGCGACGCCGGAGAAATTCAAATCTCCTGAAGAGGAGCTCGCGTACTTGCGCGAACGGGTGCGCGAAAAAGAACAAGAACTTGAAACCGTACCGAATCGTTTTGAGAAAGATCGCATTGCGCATCGAGAAGTCGCTATCTACAGCGAGATCCACCCCGCGACAGTACTTCATGAGACAGTCGTGATGCCGGAACACGACATACTCCGGAACGTCTTGAAGCTTGAGCCGGAAGCGCACGATGTACAGATGGATGAACTCATCAAGATTATTGCCGAACGCGGTGTCAAAAACGCTCTCTCGATCGTTGCGCGGATGAAGAATTCGCATCTTGAAGACGACTTGCATCGTGTCTTGGTACGATACATTGCTGAAGGGCTGCCGGAAGGGGGAGCACCTCCCTCCACGACGGTGCGAAAAGCTCTAGACCTAACGCTTTTTACGATAGATCCACAGGCGCACGGAGAGCGCGGCAAAGAAGAATCTCGACAGATGAAATTACAGGAAATCCTCTCGTCTTCCGAACAGCTCTACGCTGGACTCACATCCCTCATCACAAAACACGAAGGATTTTCCCTGGAAATCGCTGTCGCTGAAGGGACGGAATCGGCGACACTCTACCTCGCGGTACCGGTGAAGAAAAAAGATCTGGCGGAGCGCCTTATCTCTTCTGTGTTCCCGAATGCGCGTATTTCTGAGGAACGAGGTGACTACAATATTTTCAATTACGAGGGAGAGCATGCCGCAGCCTACGCGACGTTCGCAGAACATCCTGCGTACCCCCTAAAAACGCCGGAAATGTTCGAGCACGACCCCATGAACGTGCTTCTTGCGGCTTTTGCGAAGCTCGCGAAACACGGTGAGGGAGCAGCGCTCCAGATAATCGTTTCAAGCGAGGGCGACCGCTACAACATGCATTACAAGAAGATGTTGAGAAGGCTCGAGAGAGGGAAGATTCTTTACAAGGCACTGAAAGTCCCCGAGAGCGCGATTGGCGAAATGCTCTACGACACAGTAGACACGATGTTTAAATCGGAAAAGCGGTTGCAAGAAGATAAAGACCGTACGTTCCGGAGGCAACCGGATCAAGTCGCGACCGAAGAAATAGGGCGCAAGGTCAAAAGCCGCATTGTGCCTGTCCTCATACGGCTTGCGGCGTCCGGTCCGACGAGTGAGCGCGCACAAGACGTCCTAGATAACCTCATCGCCCCGTTCAGTCAGTACGACGATCCTAAGGGCAACCATCTCGTGTTCAAAAAGGTTTCAAGTTGGAGTCTTCAGTCGTTCCTGCGTGATTTTACGTATCGCATCTTCGATTCTTCATATGCGATACCGCTCTCGCTTGCTGAAGTAACTTCGATATTCCACTTTACCGCAGAGCGCGTGACGACCTCTCGCGAGCTCAAGCGTTCGTTTGCAAAACAGGCCCCTGCGCCCGTCGAAATGCCGGGAGAAGGTATTACGGTGGGCCTTAACCGCTATGGCGCCGAGGAACGCACCGTGCATTTTGGACAGAACGATCGCTTGCGGCACTGCTACGTCATTGGACAGACAGGGACTGGAAAGACCGGCCTTATCAAGAACATGATAATTCAGGACATTAAGAACGGCGAAGGCGTCGCATTTATCGACCCGCACGGGAACGATATTGAGGATGTGCTCGCTTCTATTCCGCCTGAGCGCGCGGGTGACGTTATTTATTTCGACCCCGCGTATACCGCACGGCCGATGGGGCTCAACATGCTCGAGTACGATCGTGCACGCCCGGAAATGAAGACGTTCGTCGTGGACGAAGTGTATGGAATCTTCCGCAAGCTCTATGCTGATGTGCCGGAAGCATTCGGCCCTATGTTCGAACAGTACTATCGTAATGCTGTACAACTTGTGGTTGAAGACCCCGATACGGGGAGTACTTTTGTGGAGATACCGCGAGTTTTCGCTGATCCAGTGTTCCGGAATCTGAAGCTTTCCCATTGCAATAATCCCATTATCGTCCAGTTCTGGCGAAAAATAGCAGAACAGGCACAAGGCGATCCGTCACTTGAGAACGTAGCGCCCTACATTACCTCGAAATTTGACGTATTTCTTACAAACGACATCATGCGGCCTGTCGTATCGCAGGAGAAGTCGTCTTTTGATTTTCGTCAGATAATGGATGGTAAGAAAATCTTTATCGCAAACCTCTCGAAAGGGCGTTTGGGTGACCGGAACACATCGCTTCTCGGCCTCATTCTCGTGTCGAAATTTCTTCAAGCAGCATTCTCGCGCGTCGACACGCGGGGTGACCTTCCGGTTTTCTATCTTTATATCGACGAGTTCCAGAATTTTGCTACACCCTCAATCGGCACTATTCTATCCGAAGCTCGGAAGTACAAACTCTCGCTTACGATCGCGCACCAGTTCATAGCTCAGCTTGACGAAAAGATACGGGATGCAGTTGTCGGCAACGTCGGCACAAAAGCGGCGTTCCGCGTCGGAACGACCGACGCGGAATTCCTCGCAAAGCAGTTCGAGCCGGTTTTTACCGCACCTGACTTGGAGAATTTGCCGAACCGTCATGCCGTCCTATCGCTCCTCGTTAACGGCGTACCCGCTCGACCATTCTCCATTCAGACGGCAAACCTTCCGCACATGGATTATTCAGGAGTCGAAGCGATCAAGGAGCTTTCCTATCGCACATACGGCAAGGACAGGGAAGAAGTGGAAGCGGAGATACGCAGAAAGTTCGATGCGAGTTACGGCCCGTCTGCGCATGCAGGCAAACCTGCCCCAGCTGATCCGGCAGTCTCTCCCAGCGGCTTGCCAGATCCCACTTCTCTATACCAATAGGAGAGAGGAGAACGCGAAACTCTTACTTGTCGTGTATTTTTAGAGTCGCATATTTTTCTGCTGAAAAATTGCTCATGCTCGGGCCGCCGCCCTGTGCAAGACTCTAAAAACACACTCCTCGGCGAGTTTCGCCGGAGAGAGAAGTGTGTTAGATTATTGGCTATGTTGCACCCAAAAGAAGAACGAACACTTGTTGTCATCAAACCCGACGGTGTACAGCGCGGATTGATAGGGGAGATCATCAAGAGGTATGAAAGTGTTGGCCTCAAACTCGTTGCGATGAAGATGCTTGTTCCGAGCGAAGCGCATGTTGAAGCGCATTACACGCTTGATCCTAATTGGCGACGCGTTACGGGAGAGAAGACGATAAAAAGTTATCGCGATAAGGGCCTCACCCCGCCCTCTGAAGACCCGCTTGAAATAACAGCAAAGATTCTCGCCAATCTAAAGAAATATCTTTCCTGCGGACCTGTCGTTGCAATGGTATGGGAAGGCGCACATGCCGTGGGCATCATTCGAAAGATAACTGGGGGCACCGAACCGCTCACGTCGGACGTCGGCACGGTCCGCGGCGACTATGTGCTCGATTCCTACACTATGTCCGACAAAGACGATCGTGCTGTCCGCAATCTCGTGCATGCCTCGGGTTCTTCCGAAGAAGCGGTTCTCGAGATTTCTCACTGGTTCGAGCCAGGGGAACTTACAGACTACCGCATCATCCACGAAGAAATTTTGTACGACGTAAATCTCGATGGGATCTTAGAATAAGTGGTGGTATTGCTCTACGCCCAAAGTGGTATACTAAAAATAGCGGCCGGTACTTAAACCTGCTTGGTTAAGTCAAGGGATTCCTACATTGCTTCGCGCCTTCGGTGTGAACGCTGCGGAAACCCACCTGGTCTCAACCCCAGGCTTGCCGTACCAGCCGCGTCCCTGCGCCCCGCAACGAGCGGGGCTTTGGGTACTCGACTCAACTGTTTCATTTCGTACACTAAACATCTCGTCTCTACCAAACGAAGGGGCGTCCGGGGCCGCCCCCG
>CAYIJQ010000002.1:0-6468 GCA_964363795.1 uncultured Candidatus Saccharibacteria bacterium | reverse complement strand
TTCTCATTACGATCCTCCACCTTAGTGGCCTAGAAAACGATCTCTACTGGCGCTTTTTGTGGCTTGATACGGTGACACACGCGATGGGCGGCATGTGGGCCGCACTCTTTTTCATTTGGGTGCGGACCTTGCGAGGATATAAACTAGATCTTGCGTGGGGAATAGCCGGGGCTCTCGCTCTCGGCATTGTCTGGGAGCTATTCGAACTTGCTGCAGGAGTTCAATGGGAAGCAAATTACGTGCTCGATACAAGCATCGATATTTTTATGGACGCACTTGGTGGTGCTTTCGGAGCATTTCTTGCGATACTGATCAAGAAAAGCTACGGCTCTTCCTAGGAGATGCTATAATCACCATCAATGTCCTCCAAGAAACGCATAGTGCACCCCAATCATTTAGCTGTGCCGCGTAATTTCTGCCGTCTCCCGAGCGGCTATGGCGTCGTGAAAATATGCGTCTCAGGTGCTGCAGAAACAGGATACTGCGGATTAGATGCGTTCGAAAAGGCGAAAGAGGTCGGGCGAGAGATCGCACGCCAAGGTGCCATCATCACGACCGGCGCAACCACTGGCTTCCCGATGTACGCGTCAATGGGGGCAAAAGATGAGTGCGGCTTTTCTATCGGATTTTCACCTGCGGCGACAGAGCGTGAGCACGTGGAGGTCTACAAACTCCCCCTGGAATATATGGACGTTGTCGTATACACAGGTTTCGGGTATTCGGGACGGGATCTTCTACTGGTGCGTTCCTCAGATGCTGTGATCATTGGCTGTGGCAGGATCGGCACACTGAACGAGTTTTCCGTCGCGTTCGAGGACCACCGGCCTATTGGTATCCTTGAAGGAAGTTGGGAGACCGATGAGATTTTGCGTACCGTAATTGCCTCAGCTCATCGCCCCAACGGCAAGGTCATCTATGATTCCGACCCGAAAGCAATGGTAGAACGACTCATGGAGATGGTGACCAAAGACAAAGAGGCAACGGGTCTTGTCTACAATAATTCCGATAAATGGGACGCAACCGCCAAAGGGGCAGAGTACATCCTCTAAAAATCCTCTGCTCTAGAAGAGATCTCATTGTTTGCTTTTCTAGCCTTCTTAAGGCATACTCTCTTGACCGCACGGGGTTCCCCAGGCGGCCATTCTTATGAAAACCAACCCCAGTACCACACTTCGACAAGCTCAGTGGCTACGGGGCAAGAAAATCATAAGAAATAGAAAATATGAAAACGAATAAATCGTATACAAAGAGATTGCGGGTCACCCGGAGGGGAAAGATAGTCTCGAGAACCCCTGGGCACAATCATTTCAACGCAAAGGAATCAGGAAGTGGGCGCGCTCGACGCCGTCGTCAGGTCGGCTTTCATGCCGCCATGTCGAATGCCGTGAAGAGTCGTTTTCTACCGAATTAATACAAACAATATATGGCAAGAGTAAAACCCCAGTACCACACTTCGACAAGCTCAGTGGCTACGGGGCAGGCGAGGCCCAGTAACCTTACATTCTAAAGATAAAACATTATGTCTAGAGTTAAACGTGGGACTACATCATTAAAACGGCGTCGTAACATCTTGAGCCAGGTCAAGGGTTACCGTTTTGGTCGCTCCAAGAAAGAGCGAATTGCAAAGGAGGCGATTTTTCATGCAGGCAGTTACGCATTCCGTCATCGCCGAGCAAAGAAGCGTGAGTATCGCAATCTTTGGGCACTTCGTATTAATGCCGCAGTACGCCCTCTAGGTTTCTCATACTCGAGGTTCGTTGGGGCGCTAAAGAAAAGCAATATCGCTCTTGACCGAAAATCACTTGCTGCACTTGGAAAAGACTACCCCGAGATATTTGCGCGTCTCGTGAAAAATATCAAGGCTTAAGGAGTCGAGGTATTTTATTGGCGTGCAATACCCCGAAGCTCTGCTTCGGGGATGCACATTAAACTCGAATCGGCGGCGGCCGATTCCTATTCCAAAATAAAAGCCCCGGTCCCGCCGCGCGTAATACCCCGTCCCCTGTGGGGCGGGGATCGACGTGGCGGGCTTTTTTATTCTTCAGCCTCTTCGGATTTTTCCGAGGATTTAGTCGCGGCGGGAGAGACGGCCTTTTGAGTAACTATGGACTTCTTCCCACCCGAGGAGGAGCTACTTTTCCCCGCCAAAGAGTCGCGCTCTAAAACGACAGAAAGACCTTTCGGACTTTTCTGAACATCTTCGGCAATACGATAACTTTCAGGGATAAGGGCGAGAAAACGCTCTAATCGCTCCTTGAGGAAGTTGAATTCCATGTACTTATAGCGGCCCCATAAGAAGAGGTCCACTTTTACGCGGTGTCCCTCGCGGAGCCACGAAGCTGTTTTCGAAGCCTTGATGTGCATGTCGCGCTCGGATGTCCCGATCTTTACCTGTGTCGTTTTCGTTTCGGTGATGTGCGATTTTGCCTTCACCTCTTTTTCTTTCTTTTTCTGCTCGTATTTGAATTTTCCGTAATCAGTTATCTTACAAACTGGCGGTACGGCGTTAGGGGATATCTCGATGAGATCGAGTCCCGCTTCGCGTGCTTTCAGAATTGCATCTCCAGTCTGCATAACACCAACATTTTGGCCTTCGGGGCCGATGACGCGCACTTCGCGCGCGCGTATACTCTCGTTCATGCGGACGCGTTCTTTTTCCGCTTGTGAGGTGTATTTAGTGAATCCCATTTATCGACAAGTTATACCACGCAAAACATATGGATTCCAGCGCAGGGTATCAGTAGTATCCATCTCTATGTTCTAAATCAAAAGTTGGGCGCCCGAATGGCCTCAAGTATTCAAGCGCGCGAAGAAGAGACGATTTCATCTCCTCCAATATTTTCTGGTACCCTGTAGTTCCCTGCGAAGCGACTACAGAAGTTCCTCCGCTCAAGTCGTTAGAAGTAAATGTGTTCTGGCTCGTTGGCGGTGTAAGTTTATATGTATTATCTTGAACGGGCGTAACTTGTGCTGCGTTCTGATTTCCAATTCTTCCTGCATCCTCTCCGCGCACGAAAAGCGTGAAGGGAGTAGACGTCGAGGTCGAGGTTGGTGTTCGAGTCCCTGCGAAAATCCTAATTCGCTCATAAGCAGATAGTACAGTAGTTGTCCCAGATGATGGAATCCTTTCAGTTTCAGAATGGACAAGATTTGATACGGGCTTTGGGGTTGGTAAGTACTGAGTCGGTTGTTGCGAGGCAGGAAGTGCTTGTGTAGGTATTCCCGCTCCACCCGGAGACGTTGTCTGTCCGGGAGGGGTTCCACCTTTATTTGCAATAGAACTGCACGGCACCTCCCAGCCATCAGAGAGTCTACACATTGGCTCGGATTCGGATTGTTGCGACAGGTCCGATCCGAAGGTCTGCCGCAATCGATCGATGAGATCAGAAACCGGAGTGTTGCCAGCTACTCGAATTGAATTTGGATCAAAGTTACTTCCATCACAAGATGCAGCAACACCTTGTGCGGCGCATTTTGCAGCCTCTCCCGTTCCTGTTCCAGCCAAGGTCATGTGTGGCCGGTCTCCTCCTCGATAGGGGAAGCAGACGCCGAATTGCGGGTTTTGGGATGCGAAGTTCCAGAGTTGCTCGAAATTTCCGTTCTCAGGACGCACATCCATCGCAATCCCATCCTGGTGATTAGATTGCACAGCACCGCCGGCGCATTGATTGGCGCTTGCTCCGTCACCTTTCAGTGAGCTTCCAGGAGCACCATCCCTGAACGCTGAGGTGATAACAATACCGCCGATTGTACTGCTATAAGCCTTGATAAATCGAGCTGAACAAAGTGCAAACGCCGGCTTTAGGCGGATAATATTTTGCGGATCGCTGGGCGGAGCGCATCCCGAAAGATCTTGCTTAGGTACGCTCATCAAATACTGTTTTGCCTGCCCGACCTCATCATTGATTCCCGCGGCTGTGTCGAAAGGGCAAATCGGGAAACCGGCAGGTGCACCCGCTGCGACTTCTGCGGCAGTTGCAATGTGGCATCCATCCGGTAGTCCATCCGCAGCTTCCGCAGGTATTGCGGGGAGCGTTATCGCAAGAATGAGTCCAAAGATGGCAAGCGTCATGTATAGCGGACTCCATAGAGTTTCGCTCATGTGAATAAAGTATACAGCCACTTCGTATGCGAAAGCTCATAAGCTGGGTATAGGCCGGGCTTTGCTCGTATCATTGTACCTGTTTGCGTTCGGCGGTAGTATGGACCGGAACTATGGCCGAAATCGTGAGATTAGAGAAGGCAAATGCCGATGTGCTTGAGCAGGTCAACAAGCTGTTGCGACAACTCTCTGATCGTGTGCCGGATTGTACGCTTGAACTCCTGAAAAACATCATTGAAAATCCGATGACAGAACTTTGGGCCGTCAAAGAAAACGACACCATAGTAGGAATGGGCGAACTTGCAGTCGTCCTTAAACCGGAAGGCGTCATTGCACAGATAGAGGACGTTGTAATTGATGAAGAGTATCGTAACAAGGGTCTCGGAGAACAAATCAGCCAGAAATTGATTGAACGTGCCAGAGTGCGAGGCGCGCGTGTAATCCAGCTTTCGAGTCGTTCAACTCGTACTGCTGCAAACGCGTTGTATCAAAAGCTAGGATTTGTGCATCACGAGACTAATTCTTACTATTTGAAACTATAACTTCATGCGTTACGTCTCAACGCGTGGGAAGTCCGAGCCAAAGTCTTTCTCTGAGATTCTCCTCGAAGGGCTTGCAAGCGATGGTGGCCTCTATGTTCCCGAAGAGTATCCGCATATTTCTGCAAGCGAGCTTGAGGCAATGCGCGGGATGAAGTATCCAGAGCTCGTGTTTTTCGTCCTATCGAAATTTATAGATGATATTCCACCGGGAGATCTTCGACAAATTATCGATGCGACCTATACGAAAGAGACGTTTGGCACGGACGACATAGTACCGCTCAAAAAACTTGAAAACGGACTCTATGTTCTCGGTCTCTCTGAGGGCCCGACCTTAGCATTCAAAGATATCGCGCTTCAATTACTCGGACGTTTGTTTGAGCACGTCCTGTCAAAGAGCAACGGAAATCTCAATATTCTCGGCGCTACGTCGGGTGACACCGGGAGTGCCGCAGAATATGCAATGCGCGGACGAAAGAGTATACGTGTCTTTATGCTCTCGCCCTTTGGCCGCATGAGCGATTTTCAGCGTAAGCAGATGTATACGTTGCAGGACGAGAACATTTTTAACATCGCCATCCGCGGTACGTTCGACGACTGTCAGGATATCGTGAAGCAGGTGAACGAAGATGCGGAATTCAAGACACGCTACAAACTTGGCGCCGTAAATTCCATAAACTGGGCGCGTATCGCAGCACAGGTCGTCTACTACTTCTGGGGCTATTTTCGTGCTACGACATCAAATACCGAGACGGTCTCTTTTGCGGTTCCAACAGGAAATTTCGGCAACATTCTTGCGGGGTATATCGCAAAGCGCATGGGTCTTCCTATTAAACGCCTCATTCTTGCTACCAATGAGAACGATGTGCTTGAAGAATTTTTCCGCACAGGCATATACCGTCCGCGCACGGGTGCGGAGGTGGCCGCGACATCAAGCCCTTCGATGGATATCTCGAAAGCGTCAAACTTTGAGCGTTACATATTTGACCTCGTAGAGCGCAATTCAGCACGCATGAAGGAGTTATGGGGCGCCCTCAAGACCAAAGGGGCCTTCGATATTTCACAGGGTCCAGAATTTGTCCGCACGAAAGAGGACGGCTTCACTGCAGGCTCTTCGACACATACCGACCGCATTGCAACTATTCGTATGTTGCATGAAAAATACGGTGTTCTTATAATAGATCCGCACACGGCAGATGGTGTAAAGGTCGGGTTGCAATTCCGAGAAAAAGGGACACCTCTCATTTGCCTCGAAACCGCCCAGCCTGCTAAATTCTCCTCAACTATTACGGAGGCAATAGGCACAGGACCCCCTATACCAGAAAGCTTTGCCAAACTTAGTGCTCTGCCAGAACGATTCGAAGTGTTTGATGCAAGATACACGCCAATTAAGGCATTTATCGCGAGGAACGCGCAAGTTTGATATAGTCCGGGTATGAAAACCATATTCAAGCTCGTTGTTGCATTTCTCGTGTTAGCAGGAGGGTATTATGTCGCCGCACCCTATTTACAGCCGATAGCATCAAAAGCACCTGAATCTCAAGCCCGCGTCGAAGTAACGACAGCGCACGTGCAAGAAGACAGTGCCACCTACACAATAGATGTCAGCTATCCGCAGTTCGGCATTCCCGCGATCGATACTCAAATAAAGAAAGCCATTGATGATGCAGTTGCGGAATTTAAGACACTATCGCCGAATCCGGGTGATTCGGCCACGCCGAAACTCTCCTTCGACGGCTCTTTCGATTCAGTATACGTCGGGCCGGATGTGATTTCCGTAAAATTAATTCTCTCGCAGTATACAGGGGGAGCGCATCCGCTCACTCT
>CAYIJQ010000001.1:26750-38802 GCA_964363795.1 uncultured Candidatus Saccharibacteria bacterium | reverse complement strand
TCGTACGTATCTATCTTGAGCTTTGATTTCTTCGTATAGACGGCGTTCATTTTCTTTATATCGCCGAAGATGTCGACGAGCCAGTCAAGATCGCATATGGCGTCAAGCCCGCCGCCCATTTCCTTTTTGGATGGATAGTAATCAGTGTAGGGCTCATAGGGATGCCAATCGGGCAGGTATTCCCCTATGTCCACGATACCCGAAAGGATGTGCCCGATGGTGCCCTCTTGGACGAGCTTTTTTATGCGCTGTGTTGCCTTCAAAAACCTAACATTGCAGCTGATATTCGCGACCAGTTTTTTCTTTTGCACCTCTCTTTGCAGTGCGTCGAGGCCTTTTACCTTATGTGAGACAGGATTTTCCACCATAAAGTTCCATCCCTTCTCCGCGGCAAGCTTCATATAGTAGTAGTGCTCGGCGGGTGGTACGCATATAAAGATAGCGTCGAAGTCGGAATTCTCGAATGCTTTCTGACTCGACGCCGTTTTAATGCCGAAATTCTCCTCCACTTCTTTCCGGCGATCCTGCCTGATATCCCAGCCGGTAATATCAGTATATCCGTGCATTTGCGAATGAGCGATCCGCCGCCTGCCCATAGAACCGTTCCCGACAACACCGATCCTCATATTGAAGTTTTACTTAGTGTTAAGTTCTTGTAAGCATCGACAACATCATTAAGCCGGAACGGGTGTTTCTTGCCGGCCGACTCGAGTTGCCTGATTATTTTCTTGGCGCGCTCGAAATCTTCGGGTGTATCTATCGAAAGATAGACATCGGAAAGATCAGCGCCCTGCGCCTCGACGGAAATCGCCGGAAATGTTTCCTGATGCTCACGAATGTACGGCGTGACGTGCTCTTTCTCGGCATCGGTCTTGGCATTCTCATGCGCCTCCTTCAGCGAAGCGAAATCAAAGAGTTCGAAATACATGCCGTATGGGAAGCCGGGCTTCAGGCTGTTGGAGACAAATGTGTAGTGTGGATACGTCGACTCGAGAAGTTCGATGAAAGAATCGAGTATGTACGGGTCCATAAATATATCGTCGGCGGTTATGCGTACGATGATGTCTGCGTCCGAGGCACCAATGGATTTTGCCGCTTCATAAAAACGATTCAATACGTTCTCCTCACTGCCCCTGAAGCATGTAGCGCCATTCTCTCGCGCGAATTCTTCGATTGCGTCATCCTCTTTTTTGTCGGTCGTCGCGATGATTATGTTGGTCAACTCCCGGGACGGCTTAATGTTCTCAAGGAGATGCCACAAGGCGGGTTTCCCGAGGAGATCCGCAAGCGTCTTGCCCGGCATCCTCGTCGAGCCCATGCGCGCCTGAACGATGGCGATTTTCTTTTTCATTGCGCTATCGTGTATACCTTGTAGAAATACGAATCGGTGTCGGCAAGTAGCTTCTTTGGCGTGCCCTCTTCGGCCACTTTCCCATCCTGCAGCACGACAAGACGGTCCGAATCCATAATGGTCGATAGGCGATGCGCGATGGCGATGATGGTAACTTTCCCCTTTAATTCCTCTATGACGCGTTTGATGTGCATCTCCGATTCATTATCGAGAGCGCTCGTCGCCTCATCGAGAATGAGAAGCTGCGGTTTGCGTGCCAGCGCACGCGCGATGATGATACGTTGCCGCTCACCGGCGGAAAGTTTGATGCCGCGCTCACCGACTTCAGTGTCGAGCCCATCGGGACTTTCTTTGATGAAATCGTCGATATGCGCCATGCGCGCCGCTTCCATAATATCCTCGTCCGACATCGTGTCGTCATAGAATGTTATGTTGTTGCGTATCGTGTCCTGCAAAAGGAAGAATTCCTGTGACACATACGCGACGTTGTCGCGCCACTCCGAGAGCGCGATAGTGCGACAGTCGACGCCGTCCAGCTTCACAGAACCTTTGGCAGGCTGAAGGAGGCGCAAGATGAGGTCAACGCAGGTCGTTTTGCCAGAGCCTGATGGGCCCACAATACCCACCATGGAACCTTTCGGTATCGTGAATGAGACGTCTGTGAGAACTGTGCGGCCCTCGTCGTATGCGAACGAGACATGATCGAACGAAAGTTCATCGTTGAAAGCGAACGGCTTGTCTCCTTGCGCTTTTTCTTTCCATTCCCCCGCGACACTTTCGTAATTGATGACACGCTCAAGGTGCGGCGCGAGTTCGCTCATGTACTGCACGCTGTTCTGCAATTGCTGAACATACGTGAAAATGCGGTAAATGAGATAGAGCATCGCTGGAAGGGCAGCGAGCGAGATGAAGGGTGTCTTGAACGCAAGAGAAAGTATAGCCGCGATATACACGATGCCAATTGGCGCGACGGCTTGTGTCGCAATCTGCTGCAAAATTTGTATGCGCCGCGCGAGCGTCTTGATGCCGGAAAACAGTCCTTCGCCGCGCGCTATCGCTTCTTCGGCGACCCCGTACGCCTTCACGGTCTTGAGTCCGCTTACGTGTTCGGTAACATGATGCAGCGTATCGTGATAGAGTGACGCGCGTTCCGACGAAATACCGTGTACGCGGTCCATGAGCGGACGCAGCGTCACGAATATAAGAATGCCGAGCGCAAAGGTCGCCAGCGTCACGAGTGGCGAAATGGAAAACGCCACAATGAGGTACATGAGAAGACTCGTCGCGATCGTAATGGTGAAGCTCAGCTTCGTAAGCATCGCGGTCGCTGCAGGCGTGTCTATCATCAAGCCTGTTTCGAGATTACCGAGTTTTTGCCGCAAGAGATACGGCCACGAAGCGCGAAGAACCATGCTGAATAGCTTTGAACGCGTGGCTCTTTCATACTCGGTTGTGATGCGTATCTGAATATAGTTGAGTCCTAGCGCGACAAACGCCTTGCCGACGAAAAGCACAACGATGAACGCGAGCAGATATTTCGGCACGAACGGGACGTGCAGAAACACAAAGAAGCTCTGTATCGCCTGCGACAGCATATCCGTCGCCGGATCATGCAGGCCGAGCACGAAAGTGAGGAGCGGAATGACCGCGTTGATTCCGATACCCTCGAGCAATCCTCCGAGAAAACCGAGGCCGGTCAGCGCGAGTATCTGCTTTGCATACGGCTTATAGGCACGCCGCGCGAGCCGAACGACGGCAAGCATCTGTCGATATACGTGAAGTGTATTGATACTTTCCATGATGTATCGAACGTAGAGTGCAGTGTGATGTACGGTACCGAATCGTTTATCGTTCTGCCGAGCGCTGTCATGCCACTATCTCCCGACCCTTCACCTTTCCACAAAAGCGGTTTGGAAGCTACAATACGACATGCGTGCGCAGAAATGCGGCTATAGAGCCGGCCCTTGAAGCCCAAGTATAGCCGTGTACTTGAGTATACGCAAAATGCGCCTTTTTGCTCGCTGTTTGCCCTTTCTCCAGAACACCCCCTATTGTATTTGCCAAACTTGCCTCATCGTCAGGATCGAAAAAGAAAGCGGCTTCGTCCGTGAGAATTTCACGCAGACTCGGCACATTGGACGCAACGATAGGAACTTCCGAAGCCATATATTCGAACAATTTTAGGGGTGAAGCGTGTGAGCGCGAAATTTCTGCCTTCGCGCTGTTCGGCAGCACAAGCACATCGGCGCTTTTAACGAAAAGAGGTATACGCGTTTTCGGTTGATGCGAAAGAATGCTGATGTGTTCTCCGGAATACTCTTTTCGGAACTGCGCAAGCTCCTCGTCTATTCCCCCCATGAGAACAACGTGCACATCTTTCGGGAGTGAAGGCACAGCTTTCGCGAGCGTGTCGGCGCCTTTCCACTCGTAGAAGTGCCCGGTATATAAGACGATTTTTCTCGAGGGATCAATGCCGAATTCTCTCCACACTTCCTTGTCCCGTTTTGCCGCTGAAAATGCGCCTAGGTCGACGCCGTCGTGCGCGACGAGTATTTTTTGCTTGTCGATACCAAGCTTCACAAGTGCGTTCTGCACGCCCGCACTTATGGCAATGATGCCGCGCGCTCTCGCGAGCGCGCGGCGCAGCAAAAATTTCCCTCTCGGCACCGTATGTATTTCGATGAAAAGATTCTTCTTCGGAAGCACGAGGCCGAGCACGTAATCGCGAGTGAAGACGACAGCGTCGGGAGAAAATCGAAATCGCCGTAGAGAAAGCGCGTATCCTGCAATATCGAAGAGAAAACGGAAGCGCGAGAGCATGGTTCCCGCTCCGAGCAGATCGCCCGCCGGCAGTTTCTCTATCTCGAACGTGCGCTCAAGCCCATAGTACGTAAATGCCTCATCTTGAGGTCCGTGTTTTCTGTCTGGAATAACAAGACGCACTATATGCCCAGCTCTCCCCCATTCCTCACAAAGCTTCATCACAGCATACCCATATGCTCGCTCGGAAGGAATGCGTGAGCTTGCTACGTAAAAAATAGTCATGCTTTTCCGTACCGCGCCACGGCCTTACGAAGTCCTCGTTCTTCTTCCGCTGTGTTCGATATGTTGGTGCTGTGAATGAAACCACGCTCTCCTTCAAGGCAATAGCGGCTCATGCGGTAGTAGGGTGATATCGCCTCCACCCGCGAACGCAACCCCTCGCGATCAATGAGGTGCTCGAGCGGAAAGACCGTCGTCCCCCAATTCGAGAGCGCGGTAAATTGATTCGGCGTCTTGACTTCGCCGTCGCGCGTGAGAGTCGTCTCCGAAAGGTCGAACTTTCCTCCTATAATGTCGAGCATCTCGCGTTTGAAAAATTCGAATGAGCCGCGTAGATGCGGCGGTTTCGGCAAGTGGAGCCATTGACGCAGTCTACGCTGTGCGTTACCCGTCGAGTTGCTAAGGATGAGCCATGTAGAATCTTTTCCCAAAAGATCGACGAACATCTGGTCGGTCAGTATCAGATTGTCATCGTGCGTAAAGAGAAATACGTCGAATGCCTTATAATCGTGCTCATCGAGCCATTGGTTCGACATGCCCCAATCGCCGATTGTGTTGGGATACTCCTTATAAGACCAGCCGAGCGCTGCCATCCCTTTGATGGTCGCAAAATCCCTGTAGAGGACCTTGTCGAGCGCCTCTCGGTGGCTCCAACCGAGCCCTGCAAGCTCCTCCTTTTTCTCCTCTTTCGAGAACGAAGGAGCCCGATGCGAGACGCAGTGCAGCTCCACTTCCCAGTCCTCAGGCACCTCCTGCTTTGCGAGCGCTTCGTAGAAATGCAGAGGGAAATGCCATCCTCCGGCGACAACTGCGAGCCGCTTTTTTTGCATACGTACCGAGCAGAATACCACAGTCATTCATCAATGAAAGATTTGTTCGGTACGGCGAAAGGTGTCGGGGAAACAGCTTGGTGTTTCCCTGTGGAGGAGAACAGGTCGCGAAGCGACTGTTAGGAACCGTGGGTTCCTAAAGCGAAGCCAACTATCCTATCATCGAGAGTGATGGAAATGTAGGGTCGATGACTCTGAACGGAGTCTTCGCATCTCGAATCGGCCGTTTCCCATACTTCGTTATCCACTCGACCTTGTCGCGCTCTTCCGATCCTCCTTCGAAAAGTACGGTCGCCCCTTTTGCTATTCTCTCTTTTACTGCGGCATAGACTGCATCAATAACATCACCGTTGTTCGAGACATCGATGTAGAGAAGGTCGAAATCTTCCGGTGCCTCGAGCCATTCGTCGAGACTCTTTTTCGCGAGCGTTACATACTTCGAAAGTCCATAACGCTCAATGTTTTTCATCGTGCCCTCGAACGTGGGGTGCTTGTACGGATACTCCTCAAAAAGGTCATACGCGTTGATATGTCCCTTCCCAAGCTCGTCGAGCGCCATAGCCATAATGACGGTTGTGTAGCCGTGCAGTGTTCCTATCTCGACGATTTTCTCCGGCTTTAGCTTAAGTACCTGTTCGTACAGGGTCTTGCCAATAGTGCTCGTGTGATACGAGGATTCGATGTCCGGGTCCTTGTATCGCATTCGCGTGAGTATACTCCAACAAAATACCTCGCAGCAAGCTGTCAAGGTATTTTATTTTTGAGAACCGTCGGTTCTCAACGCTCATCCGCCAGATGGCGGACTCGCTGATCTTCTCTACGGGAAACCGGACGCGGTTCCCTGACCCCCTCCGCGCTTTGCGCATTCACCCCCGAAGCAGAGCTTCGGGGAACTCTGCGCAAAGATGAGATACATGTAGAACATAGACCATAAGTGTGCTAAAACGATAGCACTGCACCTATGAACATCCGAAAAGCCGTTATTTTGGCAGGCGGATCAGGCACCCGTCTCCGCCCGCTCACACTCGCCACAAATAAGCACCTCCTCCCCCTCTACCACAAGCCGGTCATTTATCATGCAATAGAAAAGCTTGTCGATGCTGGTATCAGCCGCATCATGGTCGTCACTGCTCCAGAACACATCGACAGCTTCGTTCGCGCGCTCGGGAGCGGCGAACACTGGAAAATTAAGGGCGGTAAGGAATCGCAGATACAGATAACTTACGGTATCCAGAACAAGCCCGGAGGCATTGCGCAGGGACTCTACATCGCCCGCGATTACGTCGGCGACGAGCCGTGCGTCCTTTACCTCGGCGACAATTACATCGAGGACGATCTGGAGCCCCACCTCAAGAATTTCAAGGACGGCGCAATGATCTTCCTCAAGAAGGTCGCCGATCCGGAACGTTTCGGCGTCGCGACACTCGGAAAGAATGGCGGCGTTGTTCGCATTGAGGAAAAACCAAAAAAACCGAAAAGTGACCTGGCCGTTGTCGGACTCTATTTCTACGACACTACTGTCTTCGAAAAAATGAGAGACCAAAATCCCTCGAAACGCGGAGAGTATGAGATTACCTACGTCAACAACAAGTACCTGAAAGAGGGAAAGCTCAAAGCTGTCGTCCTTAAGAAAAAGTGGACGGATATCGGCACCTTCGATAGCCTCGTCGATACCTCTTACCACGTGCGAAAGAACGCGAAAAAACGCAGATAGCTCATGAAGCGCGGTACGAAAGGGACAACGATACTCGTCTCAGGCGGAGCCGGGTTCATAGGTAGTAACTATCTCAATTACGCGGTGCGAAAATACCCTCGATACCGCTTCGTAAACGTCGATGCGCTTACCTACGCAGGCCGCCTCGCAAACATCGAGGTCTCGAAAGCGAAGAATTACTCGTTCGTGAAAGCTGATGTCCGCGACCTCGCGGCCATGGAGCGCATATTCAGGAAACACAAGCCGACGCACGTCATCCATTTCGCTGCAGAGAGCCACGTCGATGTGAGTATCAAGAATCCCGACATTTTTATAGAGACAAATGTCGTCGGTACGCATAATCTGCTCGTCCTCGCTAAACGCTATTTTCTGCAGCGCTTCCATCACATATCGACCGACGAAGTGTACGGCTCACTCAAAAAGAAAGCGCGTCCCTCAAAAGAGGGGGACACACTCGCTCCGAGTAGCCCTTACAGCGCATCAAAGGCGGGCGCCGACATGCTCGTCCTCGCATACAATCGTACCTTCGGGCTCGACATCGTGATTACGCGCCTCTCGAACAACTACGGTCCGCGACAGCACGAAGAGAAACTCATTCCCCTTTCAATTACCAACCTGCTCGCAGGAAAGAACGTGCCGCTCTATGGAAGCGGTAAAAATGTGCGTAGCTGGCTCTACGTCGAAGACGGCGTGAAAGGTATTGATCTCGCGTTCCACAAAGGAGAGGGTGGCGAGATATACAACATCGGCGGGCATGACGAGCTGCCCAACATCAGGGTCGCACAGATGCTCGCGCGCGCGCTCGGAAAAGGCCGGCGGCAGATAGAGTATGTCGAGGACAGGCTTGGCCACGATTTCCGCTATGCGCTTGAGTGCTCGAAAGCACGGAAGGCCTTGGGTTGGAGTCCGCAGACGTCGTTCGCTTCGGGGCTCGAAAAGACTATTCAATACTACCGGAGTAAAACTTTCAGGCCTCGTACGAATTCACGGCGGCGATAACGGAATTCACTTCCTCGTTGCGAAGTTCTGGAAATAGCGGGAGTGAGACGATGCGCGTCATCATACGTTCCGTCCTTGGGAATTCTCTTGGATCGACGCCTAGGAAGAAGTAAGCCTCGTGGTGATAGACAGGCTTCGGATAGTGTATAGCCGTCCCGACGCCCTGCGCTTTCATGTGTTCTATAAAACGTGTGCGCTCATCAACTTGCACAACAAAGAGATGCCAGACACCTTCGCGGGTACCTACGCGCTGGGTTGGAAGCACGACAGCAGAGTTCTTTATGCCGGAGAGATACTTCTCTGCGATCTCCAGTCGCCGAGCATTGCGCTCCGATAGATTCGGTAGCAACCATGACAAAACAGCTGCCTGTATCTCATCGAGTCGGCTATTTACCCCTTCTTCGACGGAGTTGTACCGCTCTCGCTCGCCGTAGACTCGCAAGCGCCGTATACGCTCTCCAAGAGCTTCATCGTCCGTAACGACCGCTCCCCCGTCCCCGAGCGCCCCAAGATTTTTGGTCGGGTAGAAACTGAAGGCGGCCGCATCAGAAAAGTTCCCGACCTGTTTCCCGCCGATAGTCGCGCCGTGCGCCTGGGCCGCATCCTCGACGACTGAGACCCCGCGCTTTCTCGCAACAGCAAGAATTGGCGGCATGTCGGCGGGAAAGCCATAGAGGTGCACCGGCACGATAGCTTTGGTCTTTGACGTACATCGCCGCTCGATGTCCTTCGGGTCCATCGTGTGTGTCTCGTCGATGTCGGCAAAAATGGGCGTCGCACCCGTGAGGCGTATAGCGGCGATCGTCGCAGTTGCGGTGTTAGCGACCGTAACGACTTCATCTCCCGGCCCCACGTCGAGCGCACGAAGTGCGAGCGTGATGGCGTCAGTCCCGGAGTTGACGCTGACAGCGCGCGCGACCCCGACAAAAGCGGCGAAGGAAGACTCGAACGCGGCAACTTCCTTATCGAGCACATAGCGCCCAGAAAGAATCACGCGCTTTGCGACAGCCTCCAGCGCGGCAGAGTTATCCACCGCGAATCGCGAAAGGTCATTGAACGGTATTTGCATACCCGCACACTAATTTTGCGCTTGGCGAAGGATCGCAATCCTTCGCCGAAGACTATTAATTCGACCGAAACATACATGTACATCTTTGGTATCGAAGAATATAAAAAAATAGTTCATAAAATCTAGCGCGAATTTAGTGTGCGGGCATATTTTTTGAATTCCTCGTAGCCGCGGATGTAATCGGATTCGTCATAGGGTAAGCTTGCGACAAAGAGCGCCACGCAATCGGGCGTAAAATCGTTCATAGAATGCCACAGCATGGGACCGAGCCGCACACCATCATCCTTCTCTTTGAGCCGGAATGATTGATGTGAGGAGCCATCGTCGAGATGTAGGGTAAGCCCACCGACAATGATGAATATGGCCTGGTCCGTCTTTTTGTGTGCGTGCGCCCCTCGTTCGGCGCCTGACTCGCTTACGCCGTGTACCGCATACACGCGCGCTATCGGAAAAGGCAGTCGTTCACCTTCGACGACCAGGAGCGAGCCGCGACCGCCCTCGTCGACGGTGCTGCGCGGCACGAGGCCGGAATTTTTTACGCGTATCTCATCCATGACTATTCCAATCAAACCCGATATCTGGTGAATCAAAGGCAATGGTTCCTATCTGGTCTTTCCGCGTCGAATTATACGCCTCTGCCGCATGATAGAGCATGCCAACGTTTTTCTTTCCAAGCGCCTTGTAGCCGTGCGCAACGCCGGGAGGAATGGAGATGATAAGCGGCTCATTCTCGCCCGCACTCACGGTCTGTGTTTTTCCCTTCGTTGGCGAGTCGGCACGGATATCATGCATGACGATAAGCGCCTTCCCTTCTATTACGACCCAAGATTCCCAATAGTCGTGGAAGTGGAACGCCTTGATGACGCCGTGTTTGCAGACGGCATAGCTTGTTTGCTCGATAGTATGAAAGCCTGGCTCGCCGCGCTTTAGAAGTTCAGAAAAATAACCACGCTCATCCTCGTGCCGGACGACTCTTTTTATGTGTACGCCGTCGATTTGTTTAGATTCCATGCCCATACACCTATCGAGGCATTATTCTTTTGCGATGATTTTTCATACTTGCGAAAAGAGTACGTACGTCAGTTATGTCATTTACTCGGTATCACGCTTCATGCTTCGCGATGCCTCGATAGGTGTCTGGGCGTGTTTCAAAAGTGTCTGCGGATCATTGATGCCAAGTGCCGTACACATGCGCGAAATGTCGAGGCTCGTGTCTTCCGGCACCCACATGGGTCTAGGAATGGTCTCGATGTCAGGGCGAGTGCGGCGCGCATAAGCTTCGAGGCTCGTCTTCGGTCCGCCGACGTTCATAATACCCTCTTCGCTCGTTCGAGCGAGCGCAAGCACGAGCGGGGCAACCTCATCTACATAGAGCTTAGAATTGAATTGGCCTTTGTAGACTTTCTCCCACGGGAACGGCACGGGTCCAAACGAGAGGCGCAAGATTAGATGATTCTTTACGAGCGCCGCCGCACACTCTCCACCGAGCTTTGACCACACGAATTTAGATGGCGCCGAAACAGCCTCGTCCTCGCGGTGCGGCCCTGCACCTTTGTACACGTAATCGGATGATGTATACACGAAGCGCGCGTTGCGGCGCTCTGCTGCGCGCGCGACATTTGCCGTGCCTATGATGTTGTGTGTAATGCCTATCTCCGGCGTGCGTTCATGCCCGGGAGGGTTCGTCACTGCAGCAAGGTGCAACACGACATCGGGCTTGTGTACGTCAAAAGCATGCTCTACGCTCGCAGCGTCCGTGATATCCATCTCCTTGTGTGTCGGTGCGATAAGCGAACGCTCGAGTGCAAGGATCTCTGTCCCTAAGAGCCCGGAACCACCAGTCATGAGTATCTTCATAGACCTATGATAGCGCTAAAATATATGCGGCTCGGGCACATGCGTCAGAAGTTTTCCCCCTTTGGAGCGGAACTCTTGGATGATAGGAAGCTTCTCTATCTCGGCGAGATGATTCCAGGCAAAGAGAACGGCAACATCCACATCCTTAAATTCTTCTTGCGGACGGACAGGAATGTGGACGCCGGGATAGTATTTTCCCTGTTTCGCCGGCGTGTTGTCGGTAATGAAGGGAATGAGTCCCGGTCCAATATCACAATAGTTGCAGACGATAACGCCCTTGGAAGAAGCGCCGAAACCGCACATTCGCTTCCTGTCGCTTTTCAATCCCGTAAGCAGTTGCTGCATGTTCTCTTTCGAGCGCACAATATTTCCCTTCAACAACTCGAGTTTGCCAGGGATATCGCTCTCGCGTGCTTTCCACTCACCAACAACTGGACTAGCCGGATGCGTATCTTTGTGCCCCACATACATGCGTAACTCTCCGCCGTGCACCGGCACGTGCTCGCAATCGAACACGTGATAACCCAGTTTGCCGAAGAGGTTGTTGATGAACGAAATAGTGAAGTACCACACATGCTCGTCATACACTTGGTCATACGATGTTTTTTCGACTATATCGAGAAAATATGGGTCTTCGAATACAAAGACACCGTCCTTGCCGATAAGCTTCGCAACACTTGCGAAATAGCCCTCAATATCCTCGATATGGCACGAGACATTGGCGCCAAAGACGAGCGATACCTTGCTACGCGCGAGAATATCATCTGCCACACGCTCGCTCATGAATTCTGAAACGACCTCGTGGCCGCGAGCGCGAGAAGCGGCTGCGACATTGCCAGAAGGCTCCACACCTATCGCACGCACCCCAAGCTCTTTCCACGCGTCGAGCATGATGCCGTCGTTGCTGCCGATCTCGACGACCATACCTTCTTCCACAAATGGCTTTAGCTTTTCCGCCGTCTCTCGAAAATGCCTCTGCATGCCTTTCGAGGTGGATGAGAAGAAGGCGTAGTTGTCATGGAACATCTTTTCGGGCGGCACCTTGTTCACAAGTCCGATAGCATCCGTTGCCTTATCGTAGCCGACGACCATTTCGTAGAAATATTCGTCATCGAACTCTTCTGGCGCGAGGAACGCATTCGCGATAGGCATCCTGCCGAAATCAATGACCGGATTCAGGGACATGTTCA
>CAYIJQ010000001.1:16323-26650 GCA_964363795.1 uncultured Candidatus Saccharibacteria bacterium | reverse complement strand
CCTATCTTGAGATTACCGCTCGGTTTGAAACCTTTTTCTGCAATCTTGTCGGCGCGAACATCGTAAGAAAGTTGATTCATTATTTTCGAATCCACGTACTTCATGCGAAGATTCGGAACGAATTCTTGTATCGCTTCCACAATGTCTTTTACCGTGAAATTCTCCGTGACCACGTTGTATATCCCACCGTCGAACACTTCGTGCTCAACGACAAAATTCATGGCGCGTACGCAATCTCCCAGATCGAGATAGGGGCGTTTCTGTTCCCACGCCGTTTTCCATATTGTAAGCTCTTTGCCGTTAACTGCCTGCCAGGTGAATTTGTTGACCGCCGTGTGAAAGCGCATACCGGGCGACCACCCGAAAATGGTCGCGAGGCGCAGCGTTATGAATTTTAGGTTCGAGCCATGTTTGCCACTTAGGTATTCCTCCGCTTTTAGCTTTGCGACAGCATACGGGCTCTGCGGCTTCAAATCGGTGCAAGTTTCGTCGACAACAGATTCTTGGCTGCCGTAAACGCTTGTCGTCGAAGGAAAGATAAGTCTGCCGCCGGTTTTTGCACACGCATCCGCGACTCGCTTCACACCTTCAAGATTTATCCTCTCTGTCTCTTCCTCATTGCCAACGGTCGCCTCCGCGTTAGTGATAGCCGCAAGATGCACGACCACGTCCGCTCCCTCAAACATCCGTTCCAAGTCGGCGTTCATTATGTCTTCTTCAAAAAAACGCACTCGCTGTTTTTGGGGCAGATCAAAAAGCGACGCATAGCGCTGCGTTGCGAGATTGTCGACTATTCGTATCTCGTTCAAGTCAAATCCGAACGAGCGGATGAGGCGCGAGCCGATATGCCCGAGCCCACCTGTTACGACTACCGTCTTCTTGGATAATCGATTCATTCGGAGTCAGTGTAGAAGACAAACCCCCTTCAATCAAGACGTGTGCAATAGGTCTTCTAATCTAGTTCCAAGTAATGAAAGCGAGTGTTCTTTCTTGATATACGAACGAAGACGGGCAGAGATTTTAGCACGTTCGGCGTCTCGAAGATCGAGCGCGTAACACAGGGCCGTGGCAACAGATCCCGCCGACAATTCGGTCACGAATAACTCTTTCGGAAGTACATCCTGCACTGCATTATTGGCCGTAACAACGACACATCCACAAGCCATTGCCTCTCCGATTGTTTTATCGAAACTCCCGGAGGGAGTGAGATTAACGTATATCGCGTGAGAATTGTAAGCGGCAACAGTCTCGTCATTGCGGATAGCAGGTTTGAATGCAACGTTCGGCATAGAGGAAAATTGTTTCTTTAATCCACTAGCGTATAACTCGCGACCAACTGTCGGGCCACCGACAATATCGGCTTTGAATTCAGTTCCCTTCTTAGCGAGAATGTCGAGAGCTTGAAGCAGGATTTCCGGGTTCTTCACACTATCAAACCGCCCAAGAAATAATATTGAGTGCGGGTCGGCGGTTCCTCCAGGCTTGAACACTTCAGTGTCGATCCCTATAGGCATCCGCATGGCATTCCTGAAGGATGCGACATACGCGGATAGTGAGGTGTAGCACACAGCGTGCGACAAAAAGACTGCAATCCGCGTAAAGATTGAGCCACTTTTGTGATTGCGCCACAGGACGATGCGCTTCCCCCATAGCCACCAGAACTTCCCGCCCAAGAGTACATATTCTTGATTCATGTGCACGAATACTGAATCGTATTCATTTCGCAGAGACCAAATGTATTTATAGAATAGCCTAATGTATTTGAGGCGCGATGGGCCGCTTTCTTTTCCAAGTGAGTAAACGGCTACGTTATTCGGTAAATTGTGCCTGCCCTCTTTAAGACAAATGACGATTACACTTTCACAGTGCTTGGAAATTTCTTCTATCCAACCGTGAAAGAACCCGAGAACGGGATCGTCGAGGTCGACAGCTTGGGTGCAGATGAGAAACTGCATCCACTTATTGTACGCGCTTCTTGCCGCGTTTAGGAGCGCGTTTGACGACGCGAGAACCATAGACGCCGGCGAGAAGATCGAGATCTTTGTTGGTACCCGTGAGAAGCTCTATATTTTTTTGTTCCACCGCTTCTAAGACCGCGTGCGCGAGCCTATCTTTTGGCAAGTGCTTCTTGACATGAAGCTTGAGAGCCGCCATGTCTTTAATAAAACAACCGCCCCCGGCTCCGCGCCCGGTTTTATGGATTGGCTGTGCGTAGCGGTTCGAGATAAGTGGATCGGCAAGAATAGCGCGATGCACGTGATCCCAATTTGCACCAAGTTTCTTGGCAAGGTCGTACATAATATTGAAGAGGATAATCTGCACATATCCGCTCGCATTGTGGGAATATTTGAAGATCTCCGCCTCGGTGCTCGAACAGATCTGCGAAAAAGGCTCCTTCGGAAGTATTTTCATCACGCGCTCGGCAGCGAGGTGATGTTTCGCGTCATTTACGGGTATTCCGACGAGATTGGCGAACGGATGTGCCGCGTCATGCACGTGCGAGGCGATAGAAAGAAACTCCGGACCGTAGATGAGCACAATATCGGGAAAATCCTTTTGGATCTGCTCTGTCGTGCCGGGGAGTATCGTCGATTTGATGACAGCGGTCTTACCCTTCCCCACGAGCTTCATAACACTTCGTATAACAGAGTCGTCGAATCCATTCGGAGTCGTGGGTGTCCACACGGCTATAAAAACAATATCGCAATCTTTTATTTTGTTTTTGTTGCCGACATATTTCTTTTCAAGCGAATAACGCACTGTAGAATATCCGCGCTCCTCGAAGTTATCTGCGTATGCCTTGCCAATCCATCCCTGTCCGATAAACCCGATAAGTGGTTTTTTGGATTTCATTGTGCCGCATTATGCCCGTACGAGAGCATTCCTGCAAGATAAAGACCGGTTTAAACGGCAGCGGTAATATCCTCGCAATATGCCTTTACATACTCGTTAGAATCCCGATATGGATAGGTTTTGAGTCCTCCTGTCCTTTGGCCGCTCTTAAACCACTCGGAAAGCACTTCGCCAAATTTTCCTTCCGAAGCGATGATTGCACCAGCTTCGCGGGCAATACCGACGTCTGTGGAAAGCACCGGTTTCCCCGCCGCAAGCGCTTCTACAATGACCATTCCATACCCGTCATAGCGCGACGGAAAAAGGACAAGATCCGTAAACTTGTAATACAGAGCCGGATCGCCCCGCTCTTCAAAAAATACTCTGTCGGAAACTTTCAATTCACGTGCAAGCGTTTCAAGCATGTGTCTCTGACTTCCGGTCCCTAGAATAGTAAGACATGCGTCCTGAGGCGCAGAGCGTGCAAATGCGCGAATTGCAAGTGCAACATTTTTTTCCGGCTCAAGCCGCGAAACGACTAGCAGCTTCGTTTTGAACCGTGCGAGCTGCTCCGAGAGCGCAGGCTCACCAAACACTTGTTTGAATCGCCCCACATCAACAAAAATAGGAAGTATGGTAATTGGTGTGTGCAGGCGGTAGCGTTTTTCTATTCCCAGCTTAATCCTCTCGGAAACGACGCGTGTACGCGACGCTCGGCGGAGCACAAAACCAGCGATGCTAACGCGTATGCGGTTCAAGAATGAAAGCGTTACGAATGCCGGTGAGAGAAAATCCGTGTGTACCTGCACATGGAGTGGGACACGCAGCATCCGTGCGATAAGAAACCCGACGAGTCCCGTCTCGAACGGGTCCTGTACAGACACAACGTCCGGCCGCACCAAACGCCGAGCGATGCGTATAGCATCCCAGCCGTATAGCAGCCGATGTCTTGAGTTGGTCGCCACGATGCGGAGAGGACCTCTCTCTATGCCAGGTGTCGGCTCGTGATGTCCCAAGAGCGAAAACACAATGATATCCATTTTTCCGAGCGCTCTTGCATACATCATATGTCGCACAAAGACAGCGCTCCGTTCATCAAAGAGCTTCCTGTCGGTCCCGATGCTCAATACCCTCATAGAGGTGTTTCGACGAGGGCGAGAAAATCCTCCGCTACTTGAGCGTACCCACGCACGAAAGAAAACCGTCCGACACGCTCGCAGGCGCGCGCATATCCCTCATCGGTCGCCAGTTCGCTTATTGCGCGAGCGATGTCACCCTCATCGAGCGGATCAACCAACGTGCCATAGGGCGCAAGCCACTCCGCGAAACCGGAATATTTGTCCATGATGAAAGGTTTTTTGAAACGCAGGGCGTCCAGAATGTAATTGGGGCTGATCTCGGTGAGCGACGGCAGGATTACCGCATAGCAACTTTTCATGCGTTCCAGAAGTTCTTTCTTGGGAATCAAACCTTCCTCGAGTGTGATACTTGGATGCGCAACTTTCGCCCGCGCAAAAGCCGCATGTAGGCGCTCGCCGTTCTTCATCGCTATCGGGCGTACATGCCAGAGAAAGTTCTTCGCGCGCGGCGGCTCCGACGGTAGCGGAATATCCACTGCATTGCCGATGATTCTCGTTTGATCGAGCGCGAGACCGTAGGGCTTTAGCCACACGTCACGCTGAAGCCTTGTGCTGAAAACGACAATGGCGCGCGAAAGCGCCCAGCGCGTGAGCACAATAATAAGTCGCTCTTTGAAGGAAAGCAGCTTGTGTTCGGAATAAAAGCGCGCAAGAGGGAGCATATCTCCAGTGCGATCCAGATAGTGTTCCCATACAAAATCGCCACCGGTGCGAACAATAAATCGTGTACCTGTGAGTGAGCAAGCGAGCGCTGCAGGAATAGCTACACTTGCGGTGTCCAGTGCTATTACCGCATGGGCACCGAAAAGCCTGGGAAAAAGGCGTGTGAAATAAAGCGCGTGGCTTACCCCAATGGGGAGGCGCCTCAATCCTCCGTAGGAAACAACGATAGGGTCGTGCCCAAGCGAGCGAAACGCTTTCTCAAGGCCCAACGCATAGTATGCTGGCCCGCCAATTTCCGGCGGGTAGATCCCGGTTGCGATGACAACATGCATTGTGAACACTCTAGCGAAAATTGTCGTGGCGCGCTATATGGCTGGATGTCTTAACTAGATTGTTTCCTTACCTGAAAGCGCGACCTCAAACACCTTCTCGCGCACATCTTTCGCGATAAGTGTCCAATCGTACTTATCTGCGACCATCGCCCGCGCTGTTGCAACGACAGCACGCACTTTTTCTAGATGCTCCATGATGTTTTTTACTTGTGCCGCGATCTGATCGGGCGAATCCTTGTCAACCGCAAACCCCGTTATTGGCTTATCCGGATCCCGTTTCTCATCGAAAAGAAAATCCGCGATGCCTCCTTCTTGCGTTGCGATAACGGGCAACCCCGCGGCCATAGCTTCGACGAAAGAATTTCCCATTCCCTCCGAGCGTGATGGTCGTACGAAGATATCGCACGCTTTTAGATATTTAGGCAGCTCATCGTGGCCGACGCGTCCAACAAATTGGACACGGGCTTGGAGCTTGGAGCTTGCTGTTTGTAGCTTTAATTCTTTCTCAAGAGGACCAGAGCCCAAAATAACAAATTTGACATTATCCGGGAGCAATGTGAGAGACGAAATCACATCGTCGACAGCGTTCTTATGAACAAGGCGAGAGGTTGTAATGATAAACACGTCACCCATCCGTTTTCCGAGATTGTCCTTCACTGCATCGATGGCACATGCCGGGTATTCATGTGAGAAGTGCGCGATATCAACACCGTTCGGAATTATTTCAATGGGCCCCTTGAAACCACGGCGTCGCGCCCAATCTCCTAAAAACGCCGAGATGACTTGAACAATATCAGCCTTCTTGAACGCACGCGAGAACAGAGGCCACAAAGGAAGCATCTTTCGCTCAATTTCCCCCAGTGGATCACCTTCCTGAAGCGTCAACACATAAGGAACGCGCGAATGAAATAATTTGAAGAGTGCCGCAGGAACACCCGTTGAATGTGCCATCACCGCCCAAACAGCGTCATAGTGGTATTTACGATTAAGAACTGAGGCCTTCCAGGCGGCGAGAAATTGAAAAGAGAACTTGTTAACGATACTCGTGCTCCCAAAACCAACGCGATGTACGACGATATTCCCGATTTTCTCTTCCGCTGAAAGACTGCCGTCAAGCCGAAGAGTCACCATGTGGAATTCTATGTCGGAAATACGGTCGGTAATCTCCTTTATGGCAACCTCCGCGCCGCCGACAAATCTCGGGAAGTACGCAAGCGAGAAGACGAGTACCTTTTTCATCGCTTTGTAGAGGTCGCCTCGCGAACGTACTCCGAAAGTTCGTGCGTCGCCTTCCAACCGAGCGCTTCGGATTTCGATGTATCGATGGATGACTCTTTTCGATTCCCCGGCTTCGACGGGGTCATTTCCACCTTGCCGCCGAACATTTGCGCGAGCTTGAGGATAGTGTAGGTGCGCTTGTTCCCGAGCCCGAAATCATCTCCCTCGCCTTTCTCACCGACGAGGATGAGGCCCTCGACGATATCGTCCACGTGGGTGAAATTGCGAGTTTGAGTCCCGGGTTCCTCGACCGTGAGCGATTCCCCCTTCAAAAACTTTTGACGGAATATCTCGACCACTGTGCCGTATTTGCCGGCGCGTTCGCCCGGTCCGTATACGTTGTAGAAGTAGCAAATGGCATACGGAAGCTCGTACCAACGCCCATAGTTACGCACAAGTTCCGTATTCGCCGCTTTCGTCCACGCGTACGGGCTCTGATCACGCCCCAATCCGCCATCGCCGAACTTCGTCGAGGAGCCAGCGTATACAAGCTTACATTTCCTCTTACGCCAGAACTCCAATACGTGAAAGGTGCCGGCAATATTAAAATCCCATACTACATCTGGCTCTGCGAGGCTAATTTCAACACGAGCGTATTCACCAAGATGATAAATGATATCGATATCCGTTTCTGGAATAAGTTTTTCAATATCTTTTGTATGTCCCTCGCGATAATCGACCCCCTTTACATGGTTGTGTTTGGAACCCGCAAAATAATTGTCGAGCGAGATCACTCGATGACCGTCTTTAACAAGTCGTTCGCACAAATGAGAGCCGATGAACCCTGCTCCTCCTGTCACTAATATTGACTTCGCTTTATTTGACATATTGAGACACTATACCTTTTCGTCAGTATCCTCAATGATATTCCAAGAGCTCTGTTCAAAATAGGATTTTCTAGAACGTATGCGCCGTCCAAGAAATACAGCAACCGATCCTAGGCCTACGACAAGCAACAAACCTGCCCACCAAAGTAGCGACATCCTCTCTCCCGTGTCCGTAGCAGCGACTGCTGCGACCTGTTCGATATTCTCGAGCTTGACATCATCCTTTACTGAAGGCTCGGAGATTTCTTCAGGTACTTCCATGTTTTCGACAGGAACATTACCTGTCTCTTCTTCGTCTATCACAAAATCGGAAGACGTATTGACCGTTAAAGGAGTTAGCGTAGGATTTTCTGATGGCATTGCACCGGTACCAGTCGCTGGAGATGAGGAGGTTGAGATGGGCGCATACGGAGCAACTTCACCGTTTGAATACAGCAGTTTCGCATCCGAAGATGCACTGAAGCGCAATCCGCTGGAAGAAAGACGAATGGAAGCGTTTCGCAATACGATTGAAGAAGGCGAAAACGTGAAGCTCAGATTTTTGTCAGAAATACGCCAGCCCGAGATATCCAATTCGCGATTCGAAAGATTTACAATAAGAACACCCCCATCAGACTGAACCTCGAATGAGAGCTGCGGAACTTCTGCCGAAACTGTGATCCTATGCGAAACCGTTGTTTCGAAACGCGCCACCTCAAGCACGACCGCATATCGGCCAGGATACTCCCATTGATGGGTCACTGTTTGTCCCAAGGCTGCCGTACCGTCGCCAAAGTTCCATCGGAATTGTGCCTCAACGGGACGATTCCCAGTATCATATGCTTTTCCTTCAAAACGTGAATCAATACCAACGATTACTGTACGATCGTTTCCTGCGCTTGCTCGAGCTAACGTGGTTGAGGGAGAGGTGACGGAAGAGGCGCCGGTGTTTAAGTTCGTACCAGAAGATGCCGCTGTCGTATCGCCTCCGTCGGAAGTCGTCCCGGACCCGGGGACGGCATTCTGGAATTGACCTGTTCCTGGTGTGGGAGAACTTGCGATAAATGACGTTCCAGTAACACTCGTACGGTGAAGAGAGTTTCCATCACCCGCCGCACCTGATTCGGGGTTATAGAAAACCGTATCTTTATTGACAAGGCTGTCGCCGGTTCCGCCCTGGCCGGGCAGGCAACAGCGCAATGTCAACGTTTCTCCGGTATTCGAAAGTGAGAATGCACTATCAAAAAGTGGCCCCGTGAATGCTGGGTGGTCTTCAAGAAACTTCGTTGGATTGTCGGCTATGATCGCGTACGCACTACTCCCAAGCGTTTCGCTTCCCGAATATGCAATAAGGCTATGGTTGGTCTCTCCTTCAAAAATCTTCCATTCCGAAAGAGTGGCCGCCGAAGAGCCTGAATTGTATACTTCGATCCATTCACGTCCCGCGTCCGAACCTTCGAGGTCATACATGACCTCAGAGACAACGACCTGTGCAGAAACGACGCTCGGTATGAGCGCTGTTAAGATGCTTGCTATGATTATGTGCTTACCGTACATCATCGTCCCCTCTGAGAACCCTCTGCAGTACTTCGGGTGAAATTTCTTCTTGCGAAGACATCTCTTTTTCTTCCTTTCCGCCCGTATCGTGATGTAGCGTGGAGTATCCTTTCTGCTCTGAAGAGCGCGCGCCCTGTTGTACAACATCCGTAGCTTTGTCGGGTGCAGCCTTACGGGCTAGCCCCTCGGGCGTAGCCCTACGGGCGAGCCGTTCGCGTAATATATCGGCTGGCGAACGCGTGGACCTTTGAACTCCCGGCGGTTGCGCGGCAGCTATCGCGACGCGGAGTGCCCCACGTTGCCCCTCAGTGCGCGGAGGCTGTTCCTCGTGAGGAAAACTGACTAATCGTTCGCGGCCTTCAGGATGTGGAGCATCCTCACGAGGCCTCTGCTCCCTCGCGCGACGTTCTCCATCTGAACGATTCGGATAACCCCTCCCTCCTTGAGAAAAACTGCGTTCTTTATCTCGAAAACGTCCCTCGTTCCCATCGCGACTTCTGAAAGGACGATCCAGACGTTTTTCAGTTTTTAGCGGCGGCGCGAAATCTTTTTGCCGTTTTATGATATGAGCTTCCATCTCAGCACGCGAGCGAGAGAATTCTGCGCGCGAATTGCGGATAACGTCATCCCGATACGAGATGGGCGGCAGATCTATGGGTGGAATGGTTTCTGCAGAGAACGGGCGCGACCCGACACCATCTATCATGAGCGTCAGATAAATTTGTCCTATGCCTAAACCAACTAGGTCTTCCGGCGTAAATGTCGGTTCGAATATAGTCGTCAAAACTTCTGCATCGAAGGGGCCCACGCGAAAACATACGAGAGTCCCGACGTTTCCGAAAACTGCATCGCGGACTTCCTCTTCCATCTGCTCGATGTACTGGTTCGCGAGCGTAAGCGCTAATTTGTATTTGCGCGATTCCGAAAGAATATCCGCAAATGCTTCATTCATCATTGACTGGAACTCGTCGACGTAGAAATAGAAACGCGGTAGCTGTGCGAGGCGAATGGCCGGTTCGTCAGCGCGCGACATCGCGGCGAGGTAGATCTTTACGACGAGCATGGAGCCGAGGAGAGCCGCGTTCGTCTCCCCCATGCGACCTTTCGATAAGTTCACAATGAATATCTTCTTCTCGTCCATGATTTTCCGCAGGTCGAAGGTAGAGCGCGACTGTCCGACGATGTTGCGGATGAGGGGATTCGAGGTAAACTGACCGACTTTGTTCTGAATTGCCGGCGTCGCCTCGCGCGTGTACGTATCGGTGAAAGCCGCAAATTCTTCCGTCCAGAATGATTTGATAATAGGGTCGGTAATTTTCTCAACGACTGCCGCACGGAATGTTTTATTCGTGAGCATGCGATTCACATCCAAAAGCGTCGAGTCAGGATATTCCAAAAGTGCCAAGAGCGTATTTTGCAGTATGTATTCCATTCTCGCGCTCCATGCGTCCACCCAGATGCGCTTCAATGCCCCCATGAGGCCGGAGACGACGAGGTGGCGCTTGTCGTACCCGACATCCTCCATTACGTTGAAACCTATCGGATAATCAGTGTCGAACGGCGCAAAATAGACAACGTCCTTGATACGCTCATGAGGAATGAAGTCGAGAAGTTTCTCGGCTGTCGCGCCATGCGGGTCAATAAACGCAATTCCCTCTCCGTTCTGGATATCCTGAATAGCCATGTTCTCGAGCATGGTGGATTTGCCCATACCGGTTTT
>CAYIJQ010000001.1:0-16223 GCA_964363795.1 uncultured Candidatus Saccharibacteria bacterium | reverse complement strand
GCCGCGAAATATGTGATGCGGCGGTCATCGTCCTGATTGCCAGGCTGCATGAAATACAGTATAGCGCACGCCCGTCTTGAAATCGGCTTTATTCTTCAGAAAGTACCTGCCGCAAGCTTCTGTATTTATTCGCCGGATCCCAGAACATATAAGAATCGAGGCCGGCATCCTCGCTTGCCTTAATCTGTGCCGCAACCATCTCCGGCGTATAGGTCACAGGGTAATCAAAACTCTGAAGCCACGGGCGCATTTTGGAAGCAGAGTATTCTGGTTTTGCGTACACGGCGGGTGTTGATGTGCCTATACGTGTATAGGCAAGTGACGCAATGGGGGTCGTTGAGGCCATAGTTCGTCGTACTGCTTCACTCATAGAAAAGTGCACAATGTCATACGGGTGCTCGTTTACGTTTGTGTATCCGTGAAATCCGGGCGGATAGTGTGACGGATACACCATGGGCGCTATGAAATCGAAGTACGGCATAGCGCGTTCAAGAACCTGTCCGATGTTAAGGTCATCTTCGTTCGTCGCTGTCATACCAAAAAGATCTGCCGAGAGTACGACGCCCATTGGGCGAAGTTCATCATGGAGATATCTAAAGAACTCCTCCAGAGCAATCTGCTTATTCTTCCCCGAACTCCACGGGAAATAAATATCTTTCATGTTGCCGTCGGAAGGAAATCGTATGTAATCGAAATTCAGTTCATCGAATCCGATTGCGTACGATTCTTTAGAAAGCGCAACGATGTAATCCCAAAAAGGACGTGCGCCGACATCGATGAAAGAAAGTCCTTTGTGATCTTTCCATACCGTCGACGTGGCGCTCGCTTTCTTGACCGCGAGTTCCGGATGCGCGACCGTGTATAGAGGATCCTGAAAGACGGTAATACGTCCAATGACATACACGCCCTCATTATGGAGTTCCTCTATAAATGCTTTCATGTCATTGGCACCGCACTTGTCGGAAACATACGGTTCAAGCATCGGATCAGATGCGGGAAATGCGATACCGCCTGAATAGTCCTTTATGTCAATGACTATAGCGTTCAATTCAGTCTCATCGATAAGTTTTGTCAGATCGTTTCGAAATGACGGCGTGCCTACGGCACATTGCGTCATGTATATTGCTTTCACCGGAACAGGAGTGGGTACATGAACGACCGTAGGAATTCCCGGAGGTGTAGGGATACTTATATTAGCTGCTTCAAGAGTGCGCTCAAATGAAAGCTGTGGTGAAGCAGCTACCATAAAAAGCCCTGCCGCCCCGAGTGTTACAAAAGCGGCGGAAGCAAGCGCGCCGATATTAGTACGTGTCATGTTCGCTTTTTCCTAGCGGACTTTCCACGAACATTTCGTTGTGTTTTTCGATCGAACTCCGTGTGCCACCGCGGCGTACTGCAATGCCAAGACCGATTATTGCGATACCTGCCAGAAAAAACAGCACCGTATCCCAACTCGACGGGAATCCTAAGAATGGCAATACGGCCACGAATGTACCGGTAAGCATGATGAGCGTATCGAGGGTCATAGGACACGATTATATCACGGCTTCAAACTCGGAGAAAAATTAAAAAGTCGCACTCTATATCCGAATAATGACAACAAACTCACCTCGAGCCTTTTTGGCCTGTTCTATTTCTTCTGAAAGTATTTCGGGTGTCCCCGAAAGTATCTCCTCGTGGACTTTGGTAAGTTCACGGCCAATGACTACGCGTGCTTTAGGAGCAACTTTTGCGAGTTCCCCCAACAGTTTGAGTATCCGATGTGGGGATTCGTAGAGAACTACTGGTATGTTGCTCTTCGCGATGTCCCGGATCGCTGTTTGACGTCCTTTTTTATGAGGTAAAAATCCTAAGAATACAAATTTGTCACCCGAGATGCCAGCGATAGAGAGCGCGGCAGTTACAGCAGACGGTCCCGGTATGGCCTCTATCTTTGCCTCTGGCAGGGTTTCGCGTACGTATGCGACCAATCGTGCGCCCGGGTCGGATACGCCGGGTGTCCCGGCGTCAGAGACAAGAGCGACCTTTTCCCCCATTTCCAAGCGTTTGACGACCTCCCCCCCTTTCTTACCTTCCGTAGCAGCGTCGAGCCGGAATACAGGCGTACGGAGCCCATAGTGTGTAAGAAGTTTGCTCGTCACCCGCGTATCTTCAGCGTAAATCACATTCGCCTCCTTCAAGGTCCACAGTGCACGAAACGTGATGTCGCCTAGATTCCCTATCGGCGTTGCTACTATCGAGAGCGTGCCTGTTGTAGCGGCAAGTCTATTCATTTGAACAGACTACTCCTCGGTAATCTGCTCCGCAACTTTGTAAACATCGCCCGCACCCATGGTAACGATGAGTGTTCCTTCTTTTTCTTTAAGCAGCCTCTCCCGAATCTCGTTGAATGAATCAAGGGCTTCCACGTGGCCACCCAAACCTTCCGCAGCGCTTGCGAGCGTGTGGTTGGAGACGGCCGTATCAAGAGCTTCACGAGCAGCATAAATCGGTGCGACGATTGCGGAATCAGCCTTCGCGAGTGCCGCTGCAAATTCATTGAGGAACGACTTAGTTCGACTATAAAGGTGTGGTTGGAACGCGACGACTATTCTTTTGTCTCCGAATCTTTCACGCGCAGCTTCTATTGTCTTTGAGACTGCTGTTGGATGATGCGCGTAATCGTCATAGACCAAGGCACCGCTTGGTGTTTCTCCTTTGTACTCGAACCGACGCCACGAACCTTTGAAATTAAGAAGGGCACGGTCAGTGAATTCCTCTTGCAAATGCGGGAACGCGGCGCGAGCCGCACATTTCGCGGCGCGCGCGTTCATGGCGTTAAATTCCCCTATTAACTGAAGTTCAGGCACTGTCTGCGTTGTGTAATCGAGTATCGGCGCTCTTGCGCCACCAAGTACAGCCGCAACTATTGGGTCGGACGGATTCGCTACGATAATGCCGTTTTTCGGCACGCGTTCCACTGCTGCACGAAATGTATTTTGAAGTGCTGAAAGCGAGGGAAAAAAATCAGTGTGGTCGAGCTCGAGATTCGTGATAACGAGGATCTCCGGCGACAGTTCAAGGAGATGTTCCCGATATTCACATGCCTCCACAACAAATATATCTTCTTTACCCGGGAGAAAATTAGAGCCGAAGTCAGAGACGATGGAACCGATAATCGCGGTCGGCTCTTTCTCTGCCACCTGCAAAATCTTTGCGAGCATTCCTGTCGTTGTCGTTTTTCCATGCGTACCGGCAACGGCGATAGTACGCATCATCGCTGATACTGCACCAAGTGCCTCGAAATACGATGTTTGCGGGATTTTCATTTCACGCGCGCGTACCCGCTCGATATTATCTGCTGGCACCGCATCGCTATAGACGAAGAGCTCTGTACCTGCAGGAATGTTGCACTGGTCATGGCCTATCCATACTTTAATTCCTTTTTTCGTGAGGAGTCTTGTGGTTGGCGCTTCTTCCCTATCCGAACCGCTTACGTGTTTACCTCGATGCTTAAAAAGCTGTGCTAAAGCTGACATGCCGATGCCGCCGATGCCGACAAAATATATGCGGGAAGCATTTATCATATTTCGAGCATATCATAGGCGCTGTTGCCGCGCGCGAAAGCGAGCTACAATGAAGGCACGATGAGAAAAAAGGAACCCAAAGAGAAGGTTGCGAAATTTAACTTCGAGGAGATGAAGACGGCGGCAACAAGTAAAGACCCTCTTGTACGAAAGAGTGTATTCTCTGAATACTTCGAGCGTTTTGGAGAATTTCCCTCTTACCTTTTTGATAACGAAAACGGCCTTGATGAACAGTTGTCGCAAACAATTGAGGATTTGAAAAAAGACCCGGAGACTACAGACGCTATGCAAAAAGGGATTGTCATCCTCTTGGGCCGGCTCCCTTCGCAAACAATATCGTCATCGAAACCAGCTTAAGTTCAAGCAGGTTCAAGTTCTTTTACGAGCGCCAAAAACTTGTCATTACGGTCAAATTCGTTCTTGAAGTGTTTCCCGAATGATGAGAACGCTGGACTGTAGAGAATAGTTTCGCTAGGCTCTGAAATTGAAAACGCGCGCTCCACTGTTGCTTTCAAGCTTTCCTCCTCATAGACACGAACATCAGGCTCAAACGCAAAGATGGCATCACGGATCTGATCAGTTCCCATCTCTTTTAACATCACAACTTTTGAACACCACTTGGGTATCTCTTTCACCAGGTTCGACATGTTTAACTTTTTGTCATCACCGCCAATTATGAGAACCACGTTTTTCTTTACTGGAGAACCGACTGCGCGAAGTGCTGCGATTGTTGCATCTGGCGTTGTTGCACTATTGTCGTTGTAGATTTTTATACCGTTTACCTCACGTACCAACTGTAAGCGGCCCTCAACTCCCTCAAATGACTCCAGTCCTGCCTTGATATCCACCTCCGAAATCTCAAGAGCAGCGAGTGCCGCGGTAGCAAGGGCGGCATTTTCACGATTGTGCTCACCGAGAATTCGCAGCTTCCACGTGCGCGGAACCAGCTCGGGAGTAATGGGGTCCAGAGGTGGTGCGGACGCGCGAATGCGTTCGGCGACTGACGCACCCACTATAAGAACATCGCCTGGCTTCTGGAACTTAAAAATATTCGCCTTATCGGTGAAATACGCGTCCATATCGCCTTTGTAGTAATTCAAGTGATCCGGCATGAGGTTAGTAAATACTGCAATATTCGGACTCGTTTTCGCTTCCCCGAATCCCTGCAATTGCCATGAGTCGAGTTCAAGTACAAGTATTGAGTCGGGGCGTACTTCAGACAGCAGCGCGAGATTGGAAACACCGTGCACGTTGCCGCCAAGAAGCACGTGCCTACCCGCTTGTTTAAGCGCGTGAGATATGAGGTGCGTAACGGTTGATTTGCCGCGTGTGCCAGTAATTCCTACACTCTTTACTCCTGCGAGCTCTACCAACAGGTCGGCGCTCATGCGCACGGGAATGTTATATTTCTTTGCTTCTGCAATGTATGGCGAATCAAGCGGGACACCTGCCGATTTAATCACCAGATCAACATCACGAAAATCCTCAAGCTTGTGATCGCCAAGTGTGTATGTAATATTTGAAAACTCTTGAAGACGTTCAAGTGATGGTGTCAACTCTTCTTTACTCTTTTTGTCGGTGACAATGAGTTCTTTCACCAAGGGAGCGAGAAATTCAGCATCTCCAACACCGCGACCAAGCAGTCCCAGCCCGAGTAGTGTTATTTTCCTTCCTTTGAAAAAGTCTTCATAACTGCTCATACAACTTCAATCGTATACGAAGACGCTGGAAAAAGCTCGCTGACCCGCTTCCGAAACATATCTGGATCTTTTGAAATTAGAAAGCGGGTTTTGCCGCTTCCCTCTACGTCAAATCGTCGCATCACCTCTTCTGCGACCGCTTCTGCTGGATCGATTATCTCGATGGGACCGAATATATCCGCCACTTCACGCTCTATGACACCACGCGCGAGTGGATAGTGCGTGCATCCAAGAATAACCGCATCATACTTTTTGCCTCTTCGTTTCAAAAATGCTTCGCGTACGATTTTTTGCACTTCCTCCTCTGGTGCCCCGAATTCTATAGCGCCGGCAAGACCCGAGATTGGGAGTTCATCAAGAAGTACTGTAACACCGATAGCGTTTGGATACATGCGCGATTCGATGGTAGCAAGAGTCGCGAGAAGGAGCATTCTTGCTCCTGCACGCGAACGGAGCATTCTTGCGACCGGCCGCGTCATTTCAATAATCTCCGTATGCTCCGTAGCACCCATGAGAACGGAGAGAGAAAGACTGTTGCACGCGCTCACGATTTGTGTCGCCCCCTCTTTTGTAAGCCGATTCAAGCCCGCTTCGCTAAGTCGAGCGAGCTCATCCGCGTTTTTCTCGCCATAGGGTGCGTTCACAATATCGCCGAAATAGATTACATCGGCCTTCGGAGCACGCTTTCGCAGTGCCGTTAACACTGTAAGACCGCCAGAACCAGAGTCAAAAAGTCCTATCATTCACAAAATATAGCATTGACTTTGATTCCGGACATTTTGTGATGTGTTATCTCCCTTGCCCGCACACTAAGTTTGCCGTAATTCCTGGCCGCGGTAATGCGGATAACACTGTCTAAATCATTTATCCGGTATCTAACGCAGGCACATCGTGTATAGCATAAGAGGCGACGGCAAACTTAGTGTGCGGGCTTGCGCGCTCAAGAAACTTGTATCGGAGCACGATATCCACTTGCGCGTTCAGGTAGTAGAACTACAATGCACTTCCTGTTGTTTGTGGAAGTCGGGTGACCCGCCTTCGTCGATACTTCGGCGAGGCAAGGAATTCCCGCACTGTGCCGCAACGGTAATCTCGAAGAGATTATCCTGAGCTTGTCGAAGGGTTTGGTCCCAAGGCAATCCCAGGAGTAATTTCCGAAGAGGAGTCCGGTCGTCAAACAACCGCAGTATCCCGAGCAGGAGTCCGCGCCAAATAGGCGCGCAAGGAAACTCTCCGCTCGGGCGGAGATTTTTCGTATGCGCGCACGTACTCTCATACCAACACTTATTCTCATCGGACTTCTAGGGGTCGCTTTTGCATATACTATCGCCCCGCAGGCGCCGATTGCTCCCACAGCCGAAAAATCTGCCGAATCTGCGGTAGAACTTTCTCACAACAACACTGCTTCAGTAGCGGCAGCGACTTCACTTCCGAAACTCACATCGTACACAATCCCCGTCGTTTCGGCCGGCACCGTTATTGATGCGATGAGGGCATATGCAGAAACGAATGCATCATTCACGGTCTCCGGGCACGAATTCTCGGGCCTGGGATTTTTCGTTGATGCGATAAACAGAGTCGAGAACACGGACGGCTATTACTGGACGCTTTTTATAAACGGAACGCTCTCCGAACAAGGTGCCTCCGCCGCGCGTGTCGTCCCCGGCGATACGGTTGAATGGCGGTATCAAAAAGGCGTATGAAGCACGTCCGCCTATCGATGCTCGTTCTTTCCGCTGTTCTCGCTCTTTTTTTCGCGGCGCCGACATTCGCGCAGATGCCGACCGTAAGCGTCCCAGAGAGCTGCAGTGTCGCCGATACTGACAGCGGCGTGCACGACTATTCGGGGCAGTTCCTGGGCATCTGCGCACTCGCCGTAGCATATGACCAAGGTGTCATAAGCGATTATACGCTTCAGGATTTCTCGTTCGGCCTCTTCCTCGCGAGCTTGAACGGCGTTTCTCCATCCGCGACGGAGTTCTGGAACATCGCACAGAACGGCACGGACGCCTCGGTGGGGCTCTCCGACCTCGTGCTCACACAAGGCGACACGCTCACGTTCCAACGGAAAGATTTCATCAGCAATACCGACGTCGGCGAGTCCGTGACCTTCGCCGTTTCCCTCCAAAGCTCCGGAGGAAGCGGCGGCGGGGGCGGAGGACAGATCGAGGTGCCGTTCAATGTATCCGCCGCTCTCTCATTCCTGTCTGAAAAACAAAAAACGGACGGTTCATTCGGAGTAGATTTTGTTACCGACTGGGCGGCAATCGCACTCGCGAGCGCAGACCCGTCGCCGGCGCAAGAGCACGTACGCGCATATCTCCTTTCAAGAGTCGCGCCCTTGTCGAGCATCACAGACTACGAACGCCATGCAATGGCGCTCTTGGCGCTCGGAATTGACCCGTATACGGGAACTGGAACTGACTACATTACGCCGATAGTAGCGGCGTACGACGGGACGCAGATAGGAGACCCGTCGCTCGTGAATGATGATATCTTCGCGCTCTTTCCTCTGCCGAAAGCCGGCTACGACGCCGACAGTGATATCATCCAGCACACTATCGCGTTTATTCTTGCAAAACAGCGCGCGGACGGTTCTTGGGAAGAGAGCGTAGATTTGACTGCCGCCGCGATTCAAGCGCTCGCTCCCTTCGATTCGATGCAAGGTGTCCCTGACGTCCTCTCAAAAGCAAAGAAGTATATGCACGACGCACGAAGGCCCGACGGAAACTGGGGGAACAGTTTTCAGGCAAGCTGGGTCGTCCAAGCGCTCCATACCCTGAACGTGCCCCTTTCGTCTTGGATACAGGACGGAAAATCACCGATGAGTGCGCTCGCGAGCATGCAAGAAAACGACGGCGGCATTGAGCCCGTAACGAGCAGTGAGGCAACGCGTATCTGGGCGACTTCGTACGCCGTTCCTGCCGCGCTCGCTAGACAATGGAACGACATCCTCCATTCGTTTTCGAAACCGACCGGTGCTGCGCTCGGTGTCTCAACCACTACCGAAGCCGCCACTTCGACCGACTCAGGGCAAGCAACGACGACCCCTGTAGAAAGTAGCGTAAGAGGCGCGATGAGTACGGCCACCACAACCATAGAGAGCGTAGTGGCCGCACCGTTCGTAACTGCAGTCGTCGAAGCGGTGATACCGGAAACACAAAAACCATCCAAAGAGGAGCCGGGGCAGGAAAAAGATGTGATCTCGACGACTTCCCTTGCTCAAGTCGCGGCAGTCGCGAGCGCAGACGTGCCGTGGTTTGATATCTCCTGGTTGTGGCTTATGTCCTCAATCTTGGGACTTACTGCGCTTATGGTATTCCTGCAATATCTCTGGGAAAAACGCCGGGGAAATTAAGATTTTAAGAGCCTACCAAAGAGCCGTCGATATATGTCTTTCTTTTTCGGGATCCGTAATTCCCTCTTGTTGACGGTGTTACAAAACTCGACAGAAGCATCTTCGATAATTGCAAGCGGCTGACGCTCTGACCCTTCCCCCATAACGAGCGCGGCCGCGGTCGCAAGAGAGTCAGAAATGTTGACCTGCGTAACTCGAAGTTTACGTCCGAAAATGTCTGGCTTCCCCCTGTAGTCACGCAGACCTTTGAACCCAGCATAGCCGAGCGCCGTGCCGAAAACACCCCTTCGGAGAGGTGCCACGCGACTGTCTGTAATAACAACGCCCAAATTCCGTACTCGATATTTCTTCCGAAGCTCCGTGCGAATACGCGCGGCAGCACGAAAGCTGTCTTTGGGAAGGAGAACGACTTTCCCATCCGCGTTGGACTTATCAATGCCAGCGTTAATGGTGAACATTCCATCCCGAATAGTGAGCCACCAATTTGGGAATGACTCGATTGCCCACTGACTCTCGGCTTTTATGATTTTTTCTCGTTCCTTTTTCGTCTTAGGCGACACTGTACGGCCTTCTGAAAGCGCGACGATCTTAGACGTCACTGCAAGAACCGAACCGTCTTTCAGCTTCGGAACATATTTTGTGATGAATGGAATAAGATCTTCTCCTTCACAGAAGATGCGCGTCTTGATTGGGCGAACGATCATGCGGCAGGTTTGTCATGCAACAGTCGGAGACCGAGGTACGAAAGCGGCGTGTATGCGAATCCCATCGCTACCTTGAAAAGCCACCACGTAATGATAATGCGCAAGAGTGCGTCGTTGGAATAGACGCCATAGAATGCGATGACCATAAACAGTGCTGAATCGAGGAATTGCGACCAGATGTTTGAAATGAGCGAACGGAGCCAGAAAAACTTCTCGCCGAGCTTCGCGCGCACGAGAAAGAACGCATACACGTCTTGGAATTCTGCTACCGCAAAAGCGATGAGGCTCGCGATAGCGATACGCATAGAAACGCCGAAGATTTGTTCGTAGCTTTCCTTCGCCCACAGTCCGGCTTCTGCCCATGGCAATGATATAGAAATGATGGAATACACCAGGAAAAGCGCCGTCGCGATAAAGCCGCAGCGGACGAAGAAACGCGCCAGCTTTTTTCCATACACCTCACCGATGACATCAGTCGTAAGGAATACGAACGGAAAACTAAAGACCGCAACCGACACGTGAAGGTCAAGAATAAAGGGCATTATCTTTAGCCCTAAAGTGTTGGCCGCAAATAGCGACGCGAGATAGAGCGTGAGCGCGATGAGTACTTTCTTCTGTGCGACTTCGCTCAACTGCGGCATAGGAAAGCCGCATTGTACGGGATTTCATTTTCCGCGCAATACAGCTAGTATGTAAGCCTCGGGTGCGTGGCGGAACTGGTATACGCGTACGATTCAGAATCGTATTCCGCAAGGATTGGGAGTTCGAGTCTCCCCGCACCCACTAACCTCGTTTCGGTAAGTATTTATACTCTTCCGGAACAATAATTGAATTAGGGTCTTTGCCGTCCCAATGAATCTGGCCGTGCACAACGAGATTCGTGATTTTCGGTTGCCATTCGTGTTCTGCCTCATTCACTGCTGTAGCAATTTCATCCGCTAACATTCCCCTCTGAAGCGGTACGTGCTGCTCAAAAAATACGGGGCCACGGTCATACTCGTCGGTCACGAAATGCATTGAAATGCCCGACTCTGTTATTTCACCTGCGTCTAATGCGGCTTTCACCGCTTCGTGCACACGGTGCCCCCACATGCCTTCGCCGCCAAAGCGTCCTCCGAGCTGGGAAAGAAGCGCGGGATGAATGTTAAATGTTTTTCTCGGGTCTAGTCCTTTTACGAGCTTGAGCCACCCAGAGAGCGCTATCCATTCTGCTCCTGCATCCGCGACGACTCTTCGATAATGCTCTGGGTCATACGAGCCAGAAAAATAGACAAACGGGACGCCGAGTCGAGAAGCGCGTTCGCGCACACCGCCGTACTCATTACTAGAGACAACGGTAACGATTTCTGCATCCAACACGCCCGATTTCGTGGCCTTAATAAGATTTTCAAACCCAGAGCCACCCCCTTCTTTTGTTCCGGATGCAAAAACGATAATCTTTGGCTTCATATGTCACGATAAGTACGTTCATTTCGCCTCCGAATATCATCGACAACTATGCGGCCGTTTTCGTAATGAAAGAAAATGCGGTAACTGCCGACACGAGTGCGATATAGGTTTTCTTTCAACTTTACAACATCAAATCCTCCGTTATTGCCGGCGATCAACTCGTCGACTGCCTCGATTACAAGGTCTCTACTTTTTCCGCTTAGTTTTCGAAGCAGCTTTTCGTATGTTTTCATCCTGTTTTTTATGCTTCCTCAATATCTTGACGAGTTCCTCCGCAGGAATACCTTTCCCATTGTTATCTCTGTCCGCATTGAAAATTATAGTCCAATTCGCATCATCTTCATCTGTCTCGAACCGCGCAGGATGGACGGTAACAATGCCGCCCTTCGTCCGCACAATGACATTCTCCGTACCCACGGCTTTACGCCACGAACTCGGAAGGGTGATTTGCCCCTTGCTTGTCATTTTCTGCACCCTCTCTACATCTGTGGAAGCTTTCATACCAACATGGTATTACTTTCTTACTTTCTGTCAAATGCGGGCTAATTGTGCCAAAATTCTCAAACTCCGTCCCTCCGCCCGTGGGTGTTCCCGAGGCAAACACAATGAGTTTAATTCTGTCCATGCTTTTCACTTGGAAAAACGAGAAAATCCTACCCATGCACCCATGCACCCATGCACCCATGCACCCATGCAGGATAGACGAGAAGCCTCATGACATTGGGCCTCCTAACACCACTGATTTGTTCTTGTTTAGGAATTTTTCCTTAGACCGGGCGAAGGAGTATAACTCTTTAACAGCCTTGCGATCTTCCGCGGAAAGTATTTTGTTTTGCTGGTCTGCCAAATGTATGTCATTCACGACTCTCGGTATAAATATGTCTACAAAATTGTACGCATCCGCTAAGTTCTTGGCATCAAGGAGGGCGTGATAGGTGAGCATCAAGCGATTACTCAGTTCGGTGATACTTTTAACATCATCCAAACCTGCATCTTTATACTCTCGAGCCTCATTTATGACAGACAATTCCTCAAGGAGGGCCAGCGTCCTTCTTTCTTCATCCTGGCTTAAGGTGTTTTCTGCATTTACGGCTATACCGTTCCCGCCTTCTTCATCCTTAAATGTTATGCCCATGTGCTTCAGTGCCTCCACGACCTGCGCATGATGCTCATCTATGTGTTCGCGGTTGTAACGGATGCAATACAAAATACCCCCACCTTGATCAGGGTTGTTTTCCGCCAAGTTGAACTGTTTTTCCAAGCTGTCCATACTCCAAAGTGTATCACGCGTCACTCCACAGCCTCGACAGAAGCGCCAAGTTTGGTTAGACGTTCGTGGAGACGTTCGTAGCCGCGGTTTATGGGGTACACATCATAGAGCGTAGACTCGCCTTCCGCCGCGAGCATGCCGATAAGAAGAATGGAGGCAGGACGAAAAGCAGATGGCGCTTTTATATTTGCGCCGTGTAGCGGAGTTGGTCCTTTGATCAGCACACGATGCTGGTCAATTCTTTGTACATCCGCGCCCAATTTCGACATCTCAAGATAGTACGACGAGCGTATCTCATACACCCAATCGTGGATCATGGTTTCCCCTCTCGCCTGTGTTGCGACAGGCACAAAATATGGGAGGTTATCAATGTTGATGCCAGGATACGGTCGAGGAGCAATTTTCTCCGGCGGCGCAAAGAGTTCCGACGGTTTGATGGTGATGTCGCGCAGCATAGTGCGTCCATTTTCTGCCGTGTACGCAGGCCCACGTGTGTCTCGAAGACCCATGTGCTCGAGTATGGCCAACTCAAGCTCAAGAAAATCTATCGGGCATCGTGTGACAGTGAGTTCCGATTTCGTCGTTGCCGCAAGTGCGATGAAAAACATTGATTCAATGGGGTCTTCTCCTGGAGACATCGCGAGGTCTGTATTTATATCCTCAACTCCATGCACAACGAGTGTTGAAGTGCCGATACCTTCTATCTTGACGCCCGCCTTCTCGAGAAAAAAGCAGAGGTCCTGAACCATGTAATTTGCGCTCGCAAACTTTATGGTCGTGACGCCGGGGATTTTGGCGGCGGCCATGAGCACATTCTCGGTCCCCGTGTCACTCGCTTCGTACATGATTATCTCGGCGGGTTGCATATTCTTCCTTTCCACATGATATGTGTGTGTCTTCTCGTCTCCCGCAACTTCTATACCGAGTTTCGCAAGAGCATCAATATGTGTACCAAGTGAGCGTTTACCTAAATCACAGCCACTCGGTGCTGGAAGGTCAAATGAAGCAAGCCTATGCGCGAGCGGCGCAATGAACATCGCGATGGAGCGCGTTCGCTCTGCGGATTCAACATTCGGATGAGAGAAATCAAATGTCTCTGGCGGAGTGATACGCATCTCCCCTCCGACAGCTGGCAGATTGCGTTCAATAGAAACGCCGATGGATTGCATGAACTCGATAAGCCGCTCCACCTCTTCTATCTTCGGCATGCGTTTCAGCGTCGTCGTGCCGCGGTTTAAAAGCGAGGCCGCGAGAAGCACAACCGCTGCGTTTTTGGAAGTATTGGTCTGAACTGAGCCTGAGAGTTTTTTTCCGCCGACAACTTTGTAATTCATATATAAATATTCTGTAGTACGTAGAACGTAGTTCGTAGTAAAAAGAAGACCATGTGCGCGCGGCAGGGATTGCGCCTGCGACCTTTCCCTTATCAGAGGAATGCTCTACTACTGAGCTACGCGCGCGTATGGGCGATGGTAGCAAAAATGGGGCTTATATGCTAGGTTCCGGTATAGGCAGACTCGGTTCTGTCGTTTTGTGGGAGCACGCCGATGAGGAAGAGGAGAAAGAGTCTAGAACGTCCACGGAATCCGAAGCGGAATGGCAGCCGAGTTGGCTGCCGAAACGGCCACACCAAGAATCACCGGCCCCGTCTTCCGCACATCAGAAACGGGGGACGATAATGGGTGCTAAGAAAGAAGGCAAGAAAGGCAGGCACGGAGAGAGAAAGTCCCTGAACCATCATCAGAAAGTTCAGCAACTCGGGTATCGACCGGGTATCTCGCATCAGGTTCGCCTGCGACCTCCGCAACAACAGCAGCTGCAAAAGCGATAACCAGGTCACTCTGGTTCCAAAAAAGCCGGGCCCGCGAAAGTTGCGGGCCCGGCCAAACATTTTTTTCCGCAAGACCTCCGCGAGAACTTATACACACTTTTTCAAAAAAGGCTTTACATTCCCGCAGAGATGCGTATTATAGCGTTGTTACTGTTCTTTGTTGCGGCCAGCAGACCGACGTCGGTGTAACAGCACCCAAATGGCGAGCGAAGACGCAAGAGGAGTCACGCCCTCATTGTCAGAATAATTAATCATGCACATCAGAGATGGAAACAACATCTGCCGATCGAGCGATACGAAGCGAGTATCAGCTCATCGACGCTTGGGGTTTACACTCGGCGATTGACATCCACGGATGCAATCCCGAAACGATCCGCAGTGCGGATAAGATTAAGCAGTTTGTGGTCGAATTGTGTGATCTCATCGAAATGAAACGTTTCGGTGAGTGCGTAGTCGTCAACTTCGGCGAAGACGAGAAGGTGGCGGGATATTCGATGACTCAGCTCATCGAGACCTCGCTCATCTCGGCTCACTTCGCGAACCAGACGAACGCAGTGTACTTGGATGTCTTCTCATGCAAGTACTACACTCCACAAGTAGTCGCAGAGTTCGCCAAGAAGTTCTTCGGCGGCCAAGACTACGACCTCAAATACACTTGCCGGAAATAACACACGAAACAAAACAAAAAGCCGCCCCGAGAGGGGCGGCTTTTTGTTTGTGCTCGTTTATTTGCTCTTTTCGAGAGTAGGGTCGTAAATTTCTATAATGCCGAATGACACTTTCACATCTGGACGTACATTCCATACCTCTGCAGATTCAGCAAAAGTGTGATTGTTACCATATTCAACTACCGCGCATTTCATGCTGTCACCGCCATAATTGGGATACAGGTCAAGAAACTTCTCGATCTGAGCGTATGCGGCAGTTTCCCGCTCGTCATGCACTATGCTTTCAGCGGTACCGATGAGACTCGAGAGTTCCTGGTATTCCGGAGAGGCGGTTATGCGACTTTGTATAAACTCTTTTTTCTCTGCTTCAAGTGACTCAAATCGTGCCACGAATTCCTCCTTCTCCGAGTCTGTAAGATTTTGATTATTTTGAACTTCTCGAAAAAGAGATTCCAATTCTTTTGCCGTGAGAGTATCCTCGAAAGCTGCCCTGGCTTCTTCTGTAATGACCTCTATCCGCTGTCTCGCCACCTCAGCCTGCTTAAACAACGCGACGCCTCTTTGATTGGTTTCAAAGTCTTCGGCAGGAAACAAATCCGCTTTGTATTCATAATACAATTGTGAAGATGCTCTAAATTGGGGACTCGTTCCTGCAAGTGTACCCGCCACGGTCTTATTCATTATCACTTGAAGAAAGAAGCCTATCTCAACAGCGCGACGGTCCTCTTTTGCGTCCGACGGCAAAGATTTAAAAAAGGTGTCCACTCGTCCTAGTGCCGTTCCAAGAGCCTCCGAAAGCTTTTGTGCCTGCGGATGCATGCGAAGATTTGGTAGCTGGTCGTTATACTCTCGTACCTTCTTTATAAGCGCGAGGGCCTCCTCAACAGACTGCGAGGAAGAATCGACGAGGTCGGCTATGATGTCGGAAATTATCTTATTTTTGCCTTCTGCTTTTTCCCGGCCATACAATTCTTCCCCGGCAAATCCCTCTCTAAAAATGGGCGAGCTGCAGGCCTTGAGTAGCGGTTCATAAATTTCATAAAGACGCCGTTGATATTTATTGACTATTCCTTGTGCCATCATCCGATCGAGGCCTGGAAGTGTCGCCTCATGGAGTTGTCCAACGTGAACGACGTAATAACTCGGACGCTCCGCGCCCTCAGGGCGAGGCAGCGTTACGCGGACGTCAAGGCCTTGTTCTCGAATTTTCTCGATAACGGGAGCAGACAGAGTCTCCGTGACAATCTTCTCTGACAATGCTGTAGGGATTGGCTCAATTGCGTGAGCAGATGGCATCTCAAAAGCGGGAATGCCAATACTCAAAAGTGCGGCTGCTATCTGGCCTTTGATTTGGGAAAGACGGGCACCTAACCCGGCGTTCGATTCAGACAAAGAGTCATCGGGATTTACTTCTTGCTCTAGTTCATCTTGTGGAATTAACTCGCCACTTCTCCCCTTTTCTCCATTACCAATACGTTCCATACTCGTTAAGGTAACACAAAACTACCTCTAGGGGCGTCTTGTGTTCTGCATTTTCCTGCAAGCTACCAGCTGTAAGCTACAAGCTGTTTTTTATACACTCTTTTGTTCCGTCCATTACCTCCGTCTTTCCGGAGTGTCGCGCATCATTTTGAGTTGAATGCCATTACTCATTCTGCACTCGATCGAGATGCAGAA